>WFSC01000432.1 GCA_015486185.1 Bacteroidales bacterium
GGAAAAGATTATCTGGCTCATTCCGTCTGGTTCACATTCATTGCTCCCACCGGAGGCACCGTGTCTATCGATTCAAGAGGCTTTGATACACAGATCGCCGTTTATGAAGCCGCATCCCCCGACAGTTTGCTGGGAGGAAATTACAAACTGCTCGCTGCCAATGACGACTACCATGGCCAGGATCTGCAATATGCAGCGGCTATTGAAGACCTTCCCGGCCTGATCGAAGGAAAGAAATACTGGGTCCAGGTGGATGGCAGCGGAGGAAATCTGATGGGTACTTTTTACCTCTATCTTTATGATTCGCCCCTGGCACGGGAAGACCTGCCGGCCAACCGGAAGGAACATGCTTTCGTCGTATATCCCAACCCCAGCGACGGAACGTTCAGTCTGCTGTTTAACCGGACGATCACCCCGGATGCTGACATGAAAGTCTTTACGGCCGATGGTAAGATGATCTTCCACATCTCCCTGCCACATATTACTGCCGGACAAAGTATGCCTGTCCCGGTAACGTTTCGTAACAAGGGAATTTACTTAATACAGATCATCACGCCTGACAGGATATTCAACAGTAAAATTATGGTACGGTAAACATTCCCCTGTTCCTTATTTTGCTTTCATATTTCTTATCTTTATAATGAATTTGTAATTTCCGCAACAGGGAAATGCAACATTCTTTTTTCTCAACCGTCTTTAATCCGGACAATGAGTACTGCAAAAAAAATATATACAAATATTCATCAGGATCTTATTGACCGGTGCCGGCATGGTGACAGGCAGGCACAGTTTGAGATATATAAATTATACTATAAGGCAATGTACAACACCAGTTTACGGATTGTCAACCAGACACAGGAAGCCGAAGACATTATGCAGGAAGCTTTCCTTTCCGCCTTCGAAAAGATCAATGACTACCGGGAAGAGGTCAGTTTCGGAGCCTGGCTGAAAAAGATCGTTGTAAATAAATCACTGGACAGCCTGCGAAAAAAACATATTGAATTTGAAGATATCGATACTACGACACTAATGCACACCCCGGATGAAAAAACGGATGATGAGCCGGATTATGATCCTGAAAGTATTCGTAAAGCCATTGGCCAACTGCCGGCAGGATACCGTACCATCCTGACCCTGTATCTTTTTGAGGGATATGACCATGAAGAGATCGCAGATATTCTCGGGATAAGTAATGCCACCTCCCGTTCACAATATTCGAGGGCACGACAGAAATTGGGAACATACCTGAAAAGCATGCAACATGGATAAACTAAAAAGACACATAGAAACCCATCCGGCAGATTTTGAGATAGATGCGCCGGAAGGACATGCCGAACGCTTCCGGAAGAAGCTGAACCGGCAGCACAGAAGATCTTTACTCATGAGAACCAGACCTGTTCTGAAAATTGCCGGGGTCATTCTTTTATTCATTTTATCAGGATTGTGGATCCTGGAACATACCCGTCTGATCCCCGGGAACGGTAAGGAAAAGGATCCCGTCGTGGCCGAATACACTGAAGCAGAACATTATTACGCCATGCAGGTCAATAATAAATTCAATCAGTTGAAACAAATGAAGTTTGTGGGGGACAGCCTGCAAAAAAAGATCATCCTCAAGGAATTCAAGAACATGGACTCTGTCTATTATAACCTGCAAAAAGAGCTGAAAATGAACCCGGGAGATGAACGTATCCTGCAAGCCATGATCGAATACTATCAGACCAAACTGGGCGCACTGAACACCATTATAAATCAATTATCACAGCTACAAAATTCAAAACATAAGAACCATGAAAAAACGAATCTTTGAAACAGGTATCGCAGGTATTGTTTTTCTACTTGCCACTTCATTTTTATGGGCTCTTCCTCCGGATGAAGTCCTGAAAAGATACCATCAGGCCTACCCGGCCAACCAGAAGACCCAATTGAATATACAGAATAAATACGGGGATGTGAACCTGGAAAACTGGGAAACGGATTCCGTTGCCATCGACGTGGTAATAACCGTAGAGTATCCCGACCGCGAAAAAGCGGAACGTCTGCTAAAATATCTGAATGTATCCTTCTCTGCCAGTGGAAACCAGATCACTGCCATTACGGAGATCTCCAGCGATTTTTCCCGCTTCTCCCGGCATTTCTGGAGCAACGAAAAAAAATTCAGCATTGATTACACAATCCATGCACCCGCATATATTAACTATAACCTGTTGAACAAATACGGTGATGCATTTATTAACGAGTTGAACGGCAAAGCCGATATCGAGATCATGTACGGGCATTTGAAGGTTAACAGGCTGGGACGGGGAAATACAAAGCCGCTAAACAATATAACAATGGCCTATTCGAAGGGAAGTATTGACAAGGCCAATTGGCTTATGCTGGATCTCAGATACTCCCGGCTGGAAATAAATGATGCCCGGGCATTAGCAGGCGAAACCAAATACTCCAAACTTTATACCGGGGATATTAGTTCGGTGGTACTGGAATCCAAATATGACACTTACGCTTTCGGTAAATTGGTTAACCTGATCATCGAAGGAGCTTATGACAATATCAAGGCGGATGAAATAAGTAAAAAGATCGTACTGGACACCCGGTACACCGGTGTAAATATTGACCATATACCATCAGGATTCAATTCCATAGAAGTCGATAACGAATACGGGGGGATCCATCTGGATATTGAAAGCGGAGCCTCTTATCATCTTACCGGAAACACATCCTATTGCAGCATCCGCTATCCCGAATCATCAAGGGTAAGCCGTATTGTCAGGAACAATTCCTATACTGTTCAGGGCCTGGTAGGAAAAGATGCCAATACCAAATCAACGGTCAAAATCAAGTCCAGGTACGGAACGGTAACGCTGTACTGACATTGACCGGCAATTGGTGAACAATACCATCCCCCGGTGAATAAATATTTTCTACGTAGGGAACTACGTAGAAAATATTTTCACTCCTGTATCTTGTTATTATTCAGCCTAATACAGGACTGCTAAAAAAAGGTTAAATTACAGGTTGCTCTCTTTTATTATTAAAGTCATGATCTCCAAAGGCACGAGGTTCGTGGTTTCCGGAAGTTTTTCCATTCTTTCCCCGAGCGGATCCGTTTTGTACAGTAATCTTTTTCTGTGATCTTTCCATTGTAATTTCAGCGGCAATGTTTTTTCAGACGGGTTAAACAGTCTGACCAACAATCCCTCTCTTACCGGTTGTACCCATGTAATAATCAGATTGTTTTCAGGAACAGGAATACTTTGCAGACTTTCCCGGTCCGGTTCTCCCCTGATCACCAGCAAAGGCTGGCCTGTTTCGATCCCTTGTTTTTTGGCCCGGGCCCGGTCAAACCCTTTATGAGGGATAAGGTAATAACGGAAAGTGGTTTTTCCTCCCTGGGAAGCTTTGTAGTTGGTTCCCCAGTAATTATTCATCACCCAGGAAAGGATATGCTGTTCCGGTTGTTGTACCTTCCTGAGCCAGCCTGTCTGGTTGGCATCCGTAGTGATATGTCCCAGTTCGATCATCGGTGCATCCGGCGTGAACCAGGTGATCCCTTTCTGATCATCGGATACATCCACCCAACGCTGTACGGTAAAGTAATTTTTACATGATCCCGGCAACTGGTCTTTTTCCGGCCGGTAAGCACCCCAGGCAATATCGATCAGCGTGCGTCCGCCGGGCAGATGAAAGGGAAAAGTAAAAAATACCGATTCCGGGAAATAGATCTTTTCCTTATCCAGCGTATTAATGATCTCCACCTCATTGCTTCGGTGGTATAATCGTATCTCACGTTCAAGTCCGTTCGAGCCTGGTGCTTCTGAAGATAAAGCCAGCGAAGCATATACAGGTCCGTCAGCCGCATCCAATAAGCGGGGTATGGCAGGCTTTAACGGATGATCCGGTTTACGGCCCCTGATATACACATAACCATTCAAACCTTGTCCCATAAGGGTATCTGACAGTTCGTACCCGGTGGTCTTAACCATCATCGAACGGATACTTCCCGTACTCTTATCCACAGTTATTCTCAGAGAATCATTCTCCAGTGTCCACGGATCGGCAGGGAGAGACAATTTCTGCGGATAAGCAGGGATTTCATTTATCCGGAATGTTTTCCATCCGAAAGCAGGCACCTCTCCGGAAAAGAATATCCAGCTCCCGTCCCTGTTTTTCTGACAGGGAACTTTTTCTCCCTTTTCATTAAACAATTCCGGTGCCTTACCCGGAGCTATATCCTGTAAAGTAACGAATCCGGACCGTTTCCACGACAGGGTATTCAGTACGGTGATCCTCCGTCCGCCATTTTTTTCTCCGGATAAGCCTTTCGTCAGCAAGCTCCGGGTCTGTACACCGGCATTAATGGCAAACTGCTTCTTTATCTTCCACACGCTCAGGGTAAAAGGATTCTCCGGTTGGCTGATACTGTTCCAGGATCCCCACGTATGTTCATCAAACAAAACAATATTTTTCCAGGCCTCATAAAAAGCCTGATGAGGATAATGAGAGGGATGGAACATACTATATACGGCCGAAGCCTGTACGATCCTTTCGGCATTGGCCCTGTTCACTGCTGTTACCTTTGCAGCAGAAGCCGCCCCGTCTGACCAATAGGGAGTAAGGTCGCCTCGCAAAACCGGCAACTCACTGCCATATTTTTTCTCAAAATCACCGAACAGCTCACTGACCGTGGCTATGATCATTTTAGGAGAAACATACTTTTCATTCCATCGTTTGACAGCCTCTGACAACAGGGAATCGGGCGGACCATTATCCGAACCTATATTATAACGCAGGGCCAGGATATCGTAAGGATAATTTTTTTCTTTCAGTTCTTTCAGATAAGCAAATACAGCCTCCGGATGCAGGGCATTGTCGAGGTGGTGATTTTCAAGTGCCGCATGGAACATGGAATATCCTTTCCCATGCACCCAGCATAACACCCTGTTTTTTCCGGATGGTGTTTCCCAGTAAAAGGGTTTATCTCCCATATCTGAAATGATATGTCCGATACGGTCAGAGGTATTGGTTCCTATGGAAAGATAACGAACTCCGTTCTGTGCCAGTACAGGTATCAGTCCCCACGTATAGCCTGGCACATCACTTATCATGGCGGATACCAGCGGTACCCCGATCGAGTCGGCCAGTTGCCGGGCCGGTGTGACCAGCGCCATCAACTCTTCGGGACGGCAAAGACCGGTCAGTTCATTGCCATACAAGGCATCCAACTCTACCCATCCTTTTTTTATGGCTGTGATCATGGCTTTTTTCTTTTCAGGAGAAGCAGCATGCAGATAGGTTTCCAACGGCCACATCACCTCAACATTCCACTTAAAACGGGCTCCTTTCGGATAATGCTGACTTTCTTCCGCATAACGAACCGCATGTTCCAGGTTACTCCATTGTATTTGTTGCACCGCCGACTGCACCTCTGTATAACCGATATCCACATGGGAATGGTGCAACAGGTAGATCTTCTTTTCCCGTAC
This sequence comes from Bacteroidales bacterium, assembly GCA_015486185.1. Taxonomy (GTDB): domain Bacteria; phylum Bacteroidota; class Bacteroidia; order Bacteroidales; family VadinHA17; genus DRPN01. Next base: position 5,487 of record WFSC01000432.1, read on the forward strand.
CGGCACTATTTTAATGCTTTCTCTTGCCAGGATATGATGATCCTGTCTGATCAGGAAAGCAATATTCTTCTGTTTCTTTACAGCCGGAACATAAAAACGCCACGTATTGAGTCCGGTATTCATGGTTTTCAATACCATGTTTTTCCCGAGGGTTACCTTAACCTTCTCCGAATCGCCGAGATGCACCAGATCGACCCTGATCAGGTTCATTTTCTTACCCTGCTGCCACACTACGGCTTCCTGTCCTTCGATCTCCAGTTTCGGTTGTGGTCCATAACGAAAAGTCATATACCATACACGGCTACCGGCAGACTCTCCCATGATCTTCAGCCGTAAAGGCTTTCCTTTTGTAACAAGAGCTACAGGTACCGAAAGGGTCATATATCCCATCAGATCGCCATGTTTATCTATCATTACACGCCTGAAAAAAAGACGGATACCCTTTTTCCCGTTGATCTGCCATTCTTTTACCGAATTATCAGCAGGATTTTTAAAGGATAAGGCAAAACTGTCATTTACGAACAGGTCGAACTGATGTTGTTCCCTGTTGGCATCAATGCCTGCAATCCATATGAACCGGGCTGTATCACCGGAAAAGTTTTCCGGCACCGGTGCGGTTTCCCATTCGATAAAAAGTCTTCTCTCCAGGCTTCTCACCAGAAGGGCATCTGTGGCTTCGGGTTGTGGCGAATGGTATCGCAACACCTCTCCCGCGAGTGATTTTTCATATCCTTTTATATAGGACACCTGACCCGGGTCGGTAAAAGGGATGGTGCGATGACAGCTTGTCAACAAAATCAGTACGCTGAAATAATAGAATGAAATCTTTCTGAATTTATACATTGTCTTACTTTATAATTATTTCATCACAAAACAACCATGCTTTTCCCCCGGCTCCGGAGAAACCATCAGGTACGACCCCCATGTTCCTGGCCACCACCCGCACAAACCTGCCCCGTACCGGCTCCCCTTTCCATGTAACTCTCTCTACTTCCGGCCCTTCATCAACAGGGGGCCGGCCGGGTTGACTATATACAAGGGTATAATCCCTGCCGTTTTCCGAGACATAATAATCCACCCCGACGGGGAAGAAGATGCGGTACCAGCGTATCTGCTGAAGGAAACCGGTTTCTATTTCGCTTATTTCCTGTACCGAATCGAGGTCAATAGTAGCCACCAGGTCATCTTTCAAGTATCCCTGCCATGCCGGATCCCTGAAACTTGCCTCTGCCAACAGTCCGTCGGTAAGGCCTCCAAACCCTCCGGCATCATAACGGGCCGAAAACAGATTCTTCAGTTCCGGATCTTTGCCCAGGGCTTTATCTACTACCAGAGCCTGCCGGTAAGTACCAATCTGTTTCCCGTTACGGAATGCAGCAGCGACCATGTCAGCATCATGATTGATGAGAAAAGGGGACTCGTACACAGGAGAAGAAGGTCCTGGCATCTGCCCTTGCGTATCGTATCTTATCTGCGTGCTGTCCACTGTGGTCAGCAGGGTTATCTTAATACTTTTTCCGCGCACAGCCACCGTCGTCTTCATGTCCAGGACCGGAGCCAGGCACAGATCATCAAACCATGCAGTCCCGCGTGTATCTAAAGAAAGGGTCAGAGAGGTACGCTGCATGTATTGTGTACTGTCTCCGGGGGTAATGAACATTTCATACTTCTTCCACCGCCCGGTAAGTGAAAAAGTACCAGTCCCGGCACTACTCGCATTAACCGTAAATGACGGCGGACCGGGTTTCCGTTTCCGGTGAAACAGCCGCCAGAGAATGCCTTTGTTCTCCTGCAGATTTTCACGAGGCGCCGCTTTGGCCCATATCGAAAAGCAGTAGGTGCGGCCATATTCCAGATAGGCAGGGAAAAAAGAAAGAGCAGCACCTTTGCCGTCTTCCGGGGTTACAAACCGCACCGAATGTTCTCCCGAATGGAACACCCGTGAATCAACAAAATAGGTAGCACCACGGTCTTCCCCGACACGGGCATAGGCTGCCGAAGGGACGCCCGGTACCGGCAGGTATTCAAAACCGGGATCCACCATCATATTAACCGGCGTTCCGGTTGCCTGCACCGGCGCTTTTTGCAATGATATCCTGTACACACGGGTACCGTAAGCATCGATCATATCCGACACAAGGTGTTTTACTACTTTAATTTTCCTGTTTTCAAACATAACCTCCGCCTCCACTGCAGGGATCGTATCAGGGAGAGAAACCGACAAGGCAGCAGGTTGATTCAGCGTATTGACACAAATGATGACCAGGCTGCTGTCATGAGACAATACTTTTATTCTTACATTTTTGTTATCCGTAGTGATCCCGGACACCTCATGTCCCTGGCAATAGTAAGGGGTCAGTTCAGCCGTTTCAAGGGCCATTTTCCCACACTCATCCCAGGTGGCTACCGATTTTGGAAATCCGTTCATTCCGTTCCGGACAAAATACTGGATCCCCCGGGCACCGTTTATAAGTGCCAGATAAGTCATCACCCGGATCTCGGAAGGCGTCGGTTCTCTTTTCCAGTTCTCTGCTCCGCCAAAAGCCTGCGGAACGATCCACAGAGGCTTGGCAGGATAGAAGGTTTGCTTCAGCAAACGGGTAACATTTTCCACTTCCGTTACGGGACGGTTGGGAATGGGATAAGGGTCAGCCATGACAATATCCATGGCCCCGGCATAGCGCCATGCTTCCTGTGGGGTCATAAAGACCATTGTCACAGGATGATAAGGATCCAGTTTCTTGATAAGCTTATAGGTCTCGATAAGAGGTTCGGGCGGCCTCCCCTGCCCCACCGGTTCATCGGCAATATACCAGGAGAGCAGGGCCGGATGATTCCTGAATGCCAATACCTCCCGGATCAGACGATCCCTTTTTCCCTTTGCCGTTACATCCATTTTTGAACCTACACCTCCCCCACCGGCCACGCTCAGTAAATTGTAATTCACCTTCATACCCAGTTGGGCACACCGGTCCATATAGGCTTTTCTCTGTTTGAAGGTTTTTTTCTCAATCCGCTGATAAGGTGACATCATATTGAAACCCCTCACCACTTCCTCCTCAGGCAGGGTGGGATATACCGGTGAATAGGCATAAAAACCGAACGGTATATAAGGCAACCCCTGAACGATCAGAGTCCCTGTCAGTCGGTCCGTTTTCACTTCATTCGGCCTGGAAGAGAGGATCGTTAAATAAACCCGGGTGTCTATCAGGATATTACCGGAGTTATCTTTTACTATACATTGCAATGGGTATTTCCCTTGTCTTAAACCGGTTATTTTAATCGTGATCCGGTTCATCCCCTGATGCAACGGGCTATTTTCAATCAATGATGTATCTCCATTGAAAACTTCCCCTGCGAGTGAGTCCATTCCTCCCATATCTTTCACATAGAACAGGATCTCAGCCGAAGTTTCCGTAGTGTAATAGTCCTGCCTGGGTACAATGACAATATCCTGTCCAAAAAGAGGCACAGGTAAAACAACCAAAAAGAGAAACAACACCCCGGCCCGATATACTCTGCATCTTATCATCCTGACATTTTTTTATTTCGACTTTTTTTCGGCATTATTTATTGTTTTCCATGTCCTGCCGTCCTGACAGATATGCCAGCTTTGACCTTCTTCAGTTGCCGGGAGTGTGATCTCATACATTTGTTTGGTGATCTGTAATTCCGGAAGTGTTCCATATTTGTCAAAAACAGCAGGATCAATGTGCAACTCTTCCAGAGAGGTAGTATAAATCCCGTTTTTTTCGAAATAGCGTTTTTCCTTATAATACATATTACGCAATACCCATTTTACCAGTTCGTCAGCAGGCATGGTAAAAGTGTCTTTCCCGTTTCCTGCAATCTTGTCCGAAAACAAAAGGAATCCCCAGGTTTCCGGCGCATGCATATTGATGATCCCCTGGGGTGACCAGACCCAGTTATCTTCCGGGAGCCTGCGGCCCATGGCATTCATCCTGACAACATATTTCCCGTTGATAACATCTGTTTTCCATTCCACCCGGGAGAAATTTATCCTCCAGATATTCCCGGGCACAGGAGGCTTTTGTCCCGGAGCACATTCCTTCAGGATATTCCAGGGCATGGCAATTTCCACGGTCCATTTTTCATCTCTGTCCGACGGATCATTAATGGTTCCGTAAATATGGGTTGCTCTTTTTAATCCGTCGATATCCCATCCGTTTACCGGAGGCCCCCCGTCACGGTAAGGTTTTATCAAAAGGAGATCCCACCAGGTAGCATAGGCATTCATCTCATATTCATAATATTGGTGGGTATCGCCATCGGGGTCAATAAACACCTCAAAATCATTATCATAAAAAATCACGGTATCTCTTTGGTGCAGGGTCGCCCATATATCAGGCTCCTCCAGCTCGGCGGCAATATAAAGATACTTCTCATCCCATAACATCTTAACACGGGTATTATAACGCGGGGCCGGTTTCAAGGAACCCTCGATATCCGTAAAATACTCGGTCCACAAAGCCTTCCCCCACTCTTTGTCATTCAGGATGCCGTCTATTGTTATTTTTTGAGGGGCACGGTAACAGACATAATGACGCGGAGAAAAAGGGATCTTCAACTCAAAGAATGAACTGATCTTGTTGTTCCTTGATTTTTCCGGATTGTCTTTTTTATGGTTGCAACCGGCAAACAATACAACCAAAGCCAAAAAAGCGATAATATTTGTTTTCATCTGTTAATGATATTAGGTTCTCTATCGATTTATGTAGGTAAAAATAAACTTTTTAATATTAAGTAAGAACCAAAATTAATAAAACAATGATTGTTGCTTATGTCGAACTCATGTTACTAATTACCGGAGAGCAATAATTTGATAAAGGGTCGTAAGGTTACCAATATAACAAAAACATCCTGAAAGGCTTTCGTTCATAAAGCTAATCTAAAAAATCCCTCCAGTGTTTTTCGGTCATTCCCCTGAAATTAAACAGACACACACCCTTTGCGCCTCCTTTCATGGCAAAATCAACAGCCTGTTGTATCTTATCCGGAGCGATAGCCGGGACAAAAAGTCCGCTATACAGTGGGTATCGGCCATGCAGTGCCTCTATACCTTCGCGGGTAGCCACTTCGATCCAGTCGATATCCTTTTCATAAAAGTTATGATATATCATGGGAAACACAGCATCCAGGTTCCAGCAGGTCCAATCCTGCCGCACCAGTTTCCGGGCAATATCCGGGGTGGGGAATACGGCAGCCGTCAGTTTTTTCCCATATTTCTCCGTCATTTTTTTCAGCCGGTTTACCAAACGGGTAACACTGTCATACCTGAACTGACGCCAGGCCTTATCTTTTGGAGGATCCGGCAACTCCAGCGGGTCCACTCCTTCCTGTTCCTTAAATTTACGCCGGCAATCGTCACAATAGCAATAATCATACTGAGGGTATTCCCTGTCCTGCACCAAATGATACTTTTTCCACAGGCCCACCGGCAGGATCACATCAGGATAACGGATATAATCGAGATGTACCCCGTCCACATGATCCATGGATGCCAGCCCTTCCACTCTTTTGACCATATAATCCACCACCTCTGTCTTATTCGGACACAACCACTTGTAATAACCCACGTAAGGCGGATGGTCAGCAATGGATATCCCTTCCCGTGAAATCATATACCAGTCATGATGTTCTTTCACGATCTTCGCACTGCGGGCCATGAGAGAAATGACCCACACATGGAATTCAAGTCCCAGATCATGTGCCAGGGAAGAGGCCGTTTTGACCTGTTCCAGGCCCCCCTGGAAGTGTATCCCCGTAAATCCGGATCTTTTTAAAAAACGAAGATCTTTTTTAATTTTCTTTTCATCCCTGCCTCCCGAATACCAAACCCATGAAGGGACGGTAACCTTGGGCATGGTACGACATCCACCCAGGAACCCCGGCATGAAGACCACACCAGACACCCCCATGGCACCTATTTTAATAAACTCCCTTTTGGTTAGCTTTCTCATGATTATTTACCCAATCCTTTATGAATGGCGTCAAGCAGTTCACCGTTAAGATCCCCCGTATATTCCCGGAACATGATACCCCCCAGTTTCTTCTTCCGCACATAACGGGCTTTTTCTTTTATTGACCGGGGATCATCATAGGTAACAAAAACAGCTTCTTTTTCATTCCACAGGTAGGGAGCCCTGGCCTTCCGGTCCCAGTATTTTTTATAACCCGGTATCTTCATGATGGAGTCAACAATTGTTCGATAGCTTACGGTACCTCCCTTTCCCCTGGCAACCTGGCACAGGCCTCTGTTATTCTTATCCACTCCGTTCCACCAGTGACCAAAAAAAGCACCACCGATAACGATCTTGTCCGCAGGAACTCCTGCATGCTCAAAAAGGATAACACTCTGATTAACTGAGTTCCCATAAGGTTCACAGTATGAAGTAAACAAATTGGTATGGTGTCCGGTACGGTTATCCCATTCCCCGTAATAATCGTAGGTCATGAGATTAATAAAGTCCACCACTTTGATGATTTCACTTATATTCACATGATCGAGCCAGTTTTGTCTGGCAGCCGCATCTATTGTCAGAAGATAATGACGATTATCATTTCGCAGGAATGCGATTCTGTTCAGGGCCACGCGCAGGTCTTCCAGTAAAAGGGAATAATTCCATTTATCTTCGGGCAGATAGTGATTTCCTGCGCCTGTCTGTCCCGGATATTCCCAGTCAATGTCCACTCCGTCAAGATTATACATGGTTACCAGTACCACAAGCTGGCCAACGAACTTTCTCCGGGAAGAATCCGTCTTTGCCACATCGGAAAAATATTTCGATCCTTTCCAGCCTCCTACACTAAGCAAGACCTTTAGTTGTGGATTCTTTTCCTTTAATGAGGTCAGATAATACAGGTTTTCCTCATCGCCGGGGTCAGGCAGATAAGGTATTCCATTGGGCTTTATTTTAACAAAAGCATATAGAATATGAGTGATCGAAGAAGCATTGATGTCCATGGTCTTGACGTTCTTCCATCCCGGCACAAAGGCAACCACTCTTGGTTGCCTTTCTGAATCATTTCTTACATGCCATACACAGCCGGACTGTAAAAGAAGACTCAATAAAAAGAAAAGGAATATCGCCGGATACCCTGGCCTGTATTGTCGTCTGATTATGCTCATAAGATTTTTTTATTCCCCATCTTATTTTTTCTTATCGTTTATCTTGTTAAATCGCAATGCTTTCAGCAACCAACCGGGCAGGCTTTTTTCCGGATTTTTTTTCCGCAAGTTGATATACCAACCTAACTTTTTGATAACCGGTATCTTATGAGACTCCACAAATTCGATAAGGGTTCCGTCCGGGTCTTCGACATATGAAAAATATCCTGCGGCTTCACCCATGTCAAAACTACTGTTTTGCCGGGCCTTTTGACTATCCACGGTAAAAGGGTACCCTTTTTCCCGGCATTTTTCCCGTAGTGCATCCATTCCGTTTATATCGAAACAGATATGTATAAAACCCAGATCGCCCCAGTACCTGTCATGAAAGATCTTATTGGGTTTTCTTTCCGTTGCCTGTACCAGTTCGATCTGGCTGGGGCCAAACACGCGGCTGAAGATACCTAATGGTCCCCCGCTTTGTTGCAGGAGCATCCGGCGTACAGGCTGATCACCTCCCGGGAGGCCTGCAAAATCATCAAAGACCCCCTGTTTATCATAGACTTTAACATCATATCCCAGGATCTCTTCATAAAACCTGTGTGAACGTTCCATATCCGAGACACCGATGATCACTCCGTAAACCGCACCTGTAAGTTTTTTCTCGCGCCTGAACCATCCTGTTCCCGGAACGATCTGGAAATAATTTTCATAGGGATCCCGAATAAAGAAAACATCATTGCCCTGCGGCTCCTTTTCAAGCTTCCCCGGCAACTCTCCGCCCAATTCCCTGAAATGATCGTAGGCAGCCGGCACATTCATGCTTTTTATTTTCACTGAGAAAATACCCAGATCTCCCAGCATCACTTTTGTCCGGGGTGGCTCCGGTTTGCGGTCCATATATTGCCATATCTCAAACCCTCCGCCTCCCTGCAGGTTTAATGCCAGAGCAGCACGGCGTTTCCTTGGTTTTCCCCCCGTATAAGGCAGCATTAATTCGGCTGTAGCCTCATCCTCAAAGATCCGGACATCCACCCCAAAGAATTTGCGGTACCATGACCAGGCTTCTTTCATATCCCTGACCCCGATACCTACCTGTTGGATTCCGCCAAAAATAATTTTTTTCACGATCAAGAAATTTATAGAACAACATTAAACCGGACTGACTTTTCCTGCCAGTCTGAAAAATAATCCGGGAAAATATTTTTTCAGATAAACCGACCAGGCATCAGATTTCCCGACGACGATTTCTCTCTTTTTCCTGGCCACGCCTCTGAGAATTTTTTTAACGGCTTTTTCTACCGACATACCTTTTGCCTGACCAGGATCCATTTTCCCATATTTTTCTCCTGTAGCTGTCAGGGCATTGATAGAAACATCGGTAACAATATGGCCGGGGATAATGAGAGATACTGAGATATTACTCTTTTTCTCTTCCACCAGCAGTGTCTCAAAGAAACCGTGCAGGGCATGTTTGGAGGCGGCATAGGCCGATCTCATGGGAAACCCGAACTTTCCTACAATACTGCTGGTTACGATCACGTGGCCTTTTTTCTGTCTGATCATAACGGGAAGCACTGCCTTGGTAAGGGCAACGGCCCCGAAATAATTGACATCCATTATCTTTCTATCTACTTCTATCCGGGTATCGCGTATCAGTCCCCGCTGACTGACGCCGGCATTATTAAAAAGATAATCCAGCCGGGGAATGGTTTTCAGTACTTTCTCCGCGACAGCCGTCACAGCGGCATCATCAGCCACATCTAACGGAACTACCAGGCAATGTGCATCATCCAGCCCCGTTTCTTTTTTAACCGCTTCCAGTTTTTCCACATTCCTTGATGACAATACCAAAGAAGCTCCTTCTCCGGCCAGGGCCAGAGCCAGCCCTCTGCCGATCCCGGAAGATGCTCCTGTGATCCATACCCATGTACCGCGAAATACGGATTTCATATTTTTTAATTTTTCAGACAAAAATAATTAAAAGGATTAAAATCTTCCCTGTTCGTCCCTTTATTTTCAGTCAGCCGGTTGAAGCCGGTCGGAAATAGCCTGAAAAACCCTTTCGATATTTTCCCGGGTCTCCTCATCGAAGTCGGTGATCTTTAATTCCTGTACCGACTTCAGGAAGTTGGATGCCAATAAGGTACGGGACAACTTGTTGTCATTGACAAAATCGGAGTTTGATTCGGGGATCCCTATGCGGCGGTGGAGAACGAATTTCTTAAAATCCAATGTTGAAAACAGGTCTTCCACTCCCTGAAATCCCTCCATCAATATTACTTTCTCACGGGTCCGGGTATCGTCATTACCATATACGCTTTTCTTAAGATCTTCATAAGTTTTGACCCCTGCCGGACTCTCATCAGCCACGACAATAAAGTCGAGCCCCCATCCCATTAGCAGGTTGACAAGTGTCTGAACATTTGACACATCTGTGGCGGGCAGGAAAAAGGCTTCGGAAGGATAACCCAGCAAACTGTAAAAAGCACTGAAATAATAATAATTGGTAAGGTCTTCGAGGATGATGTTATTTTTTTTCTGAATAAACTGCTGTTCCGATAACCTTGATCCCATGAGAGTATAGATAGGTGAAAGGGTATCTGCTGAGGCTGAAGTAAGTGACTTGGCATCAAAGACAACGGACTCACTGTTCTCATCATTATGGATATTCCGCTGCACGGCCAGCAGGCGATATAGTTTCCTGATGTCTATCAAATGGGGGGAGTGGGTGGTATAAATAACCTGTATCTTTTCCTTGATATGTTCAAATACTTTCAGCACATCTTCCTGGGCGCGGGCATGCAGGCTCAGTCCCGGTTCGTCAATCAGCAGGACTTTCCCCTTAAAGTCTTTGTGGGATATGGCAGCTTTCAACTCAAGATAGAAAGACAGGAACCATCTGACACCCCGGCTGCGCTGTTTGGGGTAAAGTCGTTCCTGCCGGTCTTTTACCCAGAATTCCAGATAAGGAAAACCGCTTTTATCCGGATGGGTATGATCATAATGTTCCAGCTCAAAATTTATGGTGATCTTGTTGTGCCGTCCGATACGTTGTCTCCAGAAGTCCTGAAAATCTATGGTGAGGTCCTTGTTCAGTTTTTCGATCTTCTGTTTCAGGATACGGCTGTTGCTTTCTCTGAAAAAGTCTTCATCCAGTCCGGCTACTTCCAGAAAATTACGGGCGGCTTTATAGCCTTCCACAGCAATATTCCCACTCAGGATATCTTCGAGATCGATACGATTGGGCAGCAGGCTGCTGAAGTCCTCAAACATTACAAATTCAGGAATATGTTCCATAATGACATTACCCGCTTCAAGACGGGAATAAAAAGGATCGAGATGCGGTTGCTCCCGTTCCACCTCCTTCTCTGCGGCAGCCGGAGGTGTATTCTCCAGGATTTTATAAGCCAGCAGACGGCGTTTAATGGCACGTTCGCGTTTTTGTTCATATTCTTTCAGCAGTTTCATGTACCGATCATTCACACCGTCCATTTCCAGTTGGATCGCACGCCTTTCCTTTTCCGTCAGGGCATGATCATAAAGTCGCTGTAAATTGGTCAGCCGTCCGAAGACCTCATCCAATTCCTTTTTCACGGCATGGTACTCATGCCATGCCTCCCGGTTCAATTCAGCATATTTAGCCTCTTCGGAAACAGCCTGTACCTTTTTACTCAGTTCCTGTACCTCCAGGTTCTTTTCATGCAACAGTGATTTTATCTGGTTGACCTTCTCTTTGGCATCAGCCATCTGTTTTTGCAACTTTTTCTTCTCCTCCGCCTTTTTGACACCCCGTAACGATTTATTGATCTCATTCATCGTGGCTTTGGCATCATCCAACTGTGTTTCCACCTTCAGTTGCTCCTTTTCAGCCTGCTGATAGGCAACAATAGCCTCTTTCTTTTTTTCAAGCATGGCACTGAGAGCATCCTCCATCTTTGCATTTTTGAGCGCCACAGTCTTATCATGTTGTGCAAAAAGATCGATAACCTTATCGCCTCCAAGAAGGATGCGGCTGGAGAGATCTTCATTCCATATCCTTTCAAGGCAGATAGCTTTTTCTGAAATGATCTGTTCACTAACCCCGGCAGGAAGTAATTTATCATTCAGAATACTCTTTATCTCCAGGTCATCAATGCTAAAAAGACAGGATACTTCCGGCATACTCAGATCACTTCTCAAAACATCTTCGGAGATCTTCCCGTCATAGAAGCTGCGAAGGCCTTCAAGAATAGATGTTTTACCAGATTCATTCTGTCCTATCAATCCGGTAATATTATCTGAGGAGAGCCTGTGCCACCCGGTATCAATGATCGATCTGAAGTTCTGTATCCGAAAAGCTAACAATTTCATATTTTCTCCTTTTTCTCCCGGTGTTTAACTCTCTCCCTCTTTTATTCTGTTACTCCGAAATTACTAATTATCAAAAAACATTTATGCCCATCACAAGAATATCATCGATCTGAACATAATCTCCCTTCCATTCTTCAAAAGTTTCCCGCAATATTTTTCCCTGTTCTTTCATCGGTAAGGAAGCTATTTTCAGCAACAATGTACGGAAAGGGTCAAATTTAAATTTTTTTCCCTCGGGTCCGCCAAATTGATCTACGTATCCATCGGTAAAAAGATACAGATTATCATTTTTTTTAAGCTCGATATAATGGTTTGTAAAAGGCTGTTCTTCAATGCCACTAACCCCTATGGGCATCCTGTCGGGTTTGTATTCGATAACTACATCCTGCCGGACAATATAAAGAGGATTATTGGCTCCGGAAAATTGCAGGATGTTCTTCCCTTTATCGTAAATGCACAATGAGATATCCATACCATCAAGTGCTTCGGTACTGTCACCTGTCTGATGCAGGGCTTTCATAACCATTTCGCGCAGCAGGTTGAGGATACGGTTGGCGGGCAGATTGTCCCGCATGGTAACGATCTCATTGAGGAAAGATATCCCAAGTATGCTCATCAGGGCGCCCGGCACGCCATGACCGGTACAGTCAGCAACGGCAAAATAGGTCCTGTGACCTTTAGACACCAACCAGTAAAAATCACCGCTGACGATATTCTTCGGTATAAATAAAACAAAATGACGGGGAAATGCCTTGTCGAACACCTTACCGGGAGGTAATAACGAGGTCTGGATCAAACTGGCATACTGAATGCTTTCGATGATCTCATTCCGCTGGCGGGTAATCTCATCCCGCTGCCTCTCCAACTCTTTGCGTAAGTGTTCTTCTTTTGCCATGAAAAACCCTGTTACCGGATACAAAGTAACAAAAAAGTGATAACTATACCAATCCCATAACTATCCGGATATATTTTCTCCATTTTACTCATTCCACCATTGCCAACAGTAAAAAATGTGCCTGAAAAAAAATTTTCCTCATGATTTCCTTTTGTATGGCTGGTTTTCGCAAAAGCAATCAGTTGGAACGAAAGAAAAAATTTTATCAAAACATAAAAATAGTTTACATTTGTCGTGGCTAAGGTATCTGCCGGATTTTCTTTCCGGCGGATAAGAGGGAATCAGGTGCTCCCCTGTGGGAAAATCCTGGACAGTACCCGCTGCTGTGATCTCCGGAAAAAGTTTCCGGGCAATCCGGCCACTGCCTGTTTATTCAGAGGTGGGAAGGCGCCCGGAAATGGAGTAAGTCAGAAGACCTGCCTTAGTTGCGACATTAAGTGAAATGTTCGGGATAAACATGTAACTTAAAGAAAATGAAAAAAGCAGGTCAGTTATTATTTTTCTTTTTTCTTGTTTTCCCGGCCGGGAGACTTTCCGTTCTGGCCTCGAAACCCGATACCCTTGTCAGCATACAGGACGTGAAAGTTTACGGTCAGCGTCCGCTCTATTATCAGGAAGATAAGAAGGTGATCTCTTGTGATTCTGCCCTGGTACTGCCTTCGGGACAGGAATCACTGGGTGAACTGCTTGGGCGCATGGCGCCGGTCAACCTGTTACAATATGGTGCTGCCGGTTCCCTGTCTTCCTTATCTCTCCGGGGTAGCAGCACGGCACAAACCCAGGTAAACTGGAATGGCTTCCCGATCAACTCACAGACATCGGGCATTTCCGATCTGTCACAGATCAATGCCGGCATGTTTGAAGAGATCCTGCTTATCCCCGGGGCTTCGGGGTCATTATATGGGAGTGGTACGGCAGGCGGGGCCATCAACCTGGATAACAAGCCGGCATGGGGAAACGGTACAAAGACCACGGCAGGATTTGACGGAGGCAGTTTCGGCACGCTGGGCGGGGATCTGCTGCTGCAGACCGGAACAAAAAGATTCCGCAGCAAATCCGCTTTTTCCTACCGTAATGTTCAAAACAATTTTCCTTACCGAGATACTTATAAACCCGGTGAGCCGGTAGAAATATCCGCTCATAACCGTTTTCAGTATGCAGGTTTTATCCAGACTTTTTCTTTCCGTCTGGCTCATAGTATTTCTATACAAAGCGGTTTCTGGTATCAGAAAAACAGGAAGGAAATACCGGCTATTATGGGTTCTTATCAACCCGGCACCCAGGAACAGAGGGACAGTAGTTTGCGGATATACATGGTCCTGGAGAAGCGTTGGGCCCGGTCGGTTCTGACGGCCCGGAGCGCCTGGTTTCTCGATAACATGTGGTTTACAGACAAAATATCTCCTGATGCTCCTGATTATTCCATCGATTCAAGGTTCCGGACACAGCATTTTATGTCAGATATCTACTACCGGCACAGTGCCGGAAAACACTGGATGCTGGATGGAGGCATCGCTTCCTCCCTGGCTGCCGCGAAAGTTACTGCTTACCAGGACCCTGTACACGATCACAGCCTGGACATCTATGCAGGCACCAAGTACCACAAGTACCGGTGGACCGGTTCGTTTACGCTGCGGCAAAATTTCAACCCCTATAAGAACCCGTTGCCCCAGGCAGACGCCGGTATCCGGTATGCCATACAACCCGGAAAGACTTTCTTCCGTTTCAACTTTTCCACCAAATACCGCATCCCCACCCTAAACGATAAATACTGGACACCCGGGGGTAATCCTGATCTTCTGCCCGAGCATGGCTGGGGAGTGAGCAGCGGACTGGATCTGCGTACCGGCCAGCCCGGAGAGCATGCCGGCCCCTGGTCTTTCAGATGGCAAATGGACCTTTTTTCCAATATGCTACATGATCAGATAAGATGGATCCCGGGTAACGGTTACTGGTACCCTGAAAATGTCGGAAAAATGTGGAGCTATGGCGCAGAAAATAATGTCCTGGGGAGATGGAAAAAAAATAAGCTCTCCGTTACCTGCCAGTTGACCTATTATTACACCATTACTTCCGTTGAGAAAGACGGCCGGGGAGATAACAAACATAATCAGGCCGCCTATGTGCCTGTTCACACGGCCTCCGGTATCCTTCGACTGGATTATGGTATTTTGTATGCCGGTTTTTATGAACATTTCACCGGCCCGAGATATACCACAGCCGATAATGATCCGCTTTATCAGCTAAATCCGTATGCCCTGGGCGATATGATCCTCGGCGGCAGGAAAAAGACAGGATCTTTTACCATTGATATGCGTGTTGTCATCAGTAATCTTTTCAATACGAATTACCAGGTGATCCGGTCTTATCCCATGCCGGGAAGGGCTTATTTTATTAAAGCACGATTTATTTTTCAGACAGGAAAGTGAATGAGTGAATGAATAAATGAATAAATGAGTGAATGAATGATAGAATGAATAATAGTTATTTAATTTTTGTTTTACGCTAAAAACTTACTTCAATGAAAAAACACGTATTTCTTTTTCTTGCTTTTATCGGGACAGTTAGTATTTTCTTCTCCTGTAAAAAATCATACACGCCTCCGGTGGATACCGGGTTCATGTATGGAGCTTTTATAGTAAATGAAGGAGCATACAACCAGAACAACGGATCGATCAGCTATATTGATCTTGACTCCAACTATATCATTAATAATCTTTTTTCTTCGATAAACGGTCGTCCCCTGGGTGATGTGGTCCAGTCATTTGCCGTTGATAATGACAAGGGATTGATCGTGGTCAATCATTCTGCCAAAGTCGAAGTAGTTGATATGAAAACCTTCGTTTCACTGGGGACCATCACCGGGTGTGATTATCCGAGATATGCATTA
Source organism: Bacteroidales bacterium (assembly GCA_015486185.1). GTDB lineage: Bacteria > Bacteroidota > Bacteroidia > Bacteroidales > VadinHA17 > DRPN01. The sequence continues at coordinate 20,754 of WFSC01000432.1, forward strand.
CCTGTAAACGATAACGAAGCCTGGCTAAGCAATGGTTCGCAGGCCGGCAAGGTTTACGTAATGGACCTTACGGGTATGGATATCACAGACTCCATTGACGTAGGCTATGGTCCTGAAAAAATGGTACAATCGGACGATAAGATATTTGTGGCTAACAGTGGCGGTTGGGCCAACGACAGTACGGTAAGTGTCATAGATGTCAACAGCAGGAAAGTTGTAAAAACCATCCTTACGGGTGATAACCCGGTTAACCTTGTAACGGATGCAAACGGGGATATCTGGGTTTTGTGCAAAGGGAAAGTTGTATATGATCAGAACTGGAATGTCATTTCCGAAACTGATTCGAAGCTTCAGAAGATTTCTCATACGACGGAGGATATTGAAAAGAGTTTTATCATCGGGCAAAAAGGTGATTATTTCAATCCGATCCGACTGGCCATCGGGAGTCAGGGCAATCTTCTTTATTTTGCCGAACATGACGGAATATACAGGATGAGTATTCAGGATACCCAGGTGCCGGATGCCCCGATAATATATGGGAAATTCTACGGCCTTGCCGTTGACCCTGCTTCGGGAATGATTTATGCCCTTGATGCAGGGAATTTCACAGGCGCCGGCATCCTTTACCGGTATGATCCGCATGGCATGCTGCGTGACAGCGCACAGGCAGGCATTGCGCCCAATGACGTTTATTTCAGCTACTAAGTCATAACCCCGGACAAAAACCTCCGTATAATAGATTTGTAATTAAAAAGAAAACGTTATTTTGCAACGACAGATATATAGAACCATGCCGGGTGTCAAGGCTCCCGGCTACATAAAGCAATATAAATGAAGAATATAAAAAAACTCGCGGGTTTACTTCTCTTCCTGATCATAGCCGGCACTTCCGGTATATTTGCCCAGATTGGTCATGGTGGCACACCGTATCCTTTGTCGGGTACTGTTATTGACTACAATGATTTGACTGGTTTATTACCCGATCTGAGCGAACTGGCTTCCAAACAGGTCCCGGACAAGGCCTCGCCCCTGCGTTTTGCCGAACCGGTAAAAGTCAGTTTTTCCCCGGATAAAACCGGCCAATGGCAAACACTTTCTGACGGCACCCGTGTCTGGCGACTGGGAATTCGTTATAAAAATGCTTTCTCTATAAGCATTATCTTCAGTCATTTCCGGTTAGAGAAGGGTGAAAAGGTTTTTCTTTATGATCCGGCAGGACATACGGTACTGGGGGCTTTTACTTCGGATAACAACAAGTCGTGGGGTTCGCTGGCTGTTGCTCCGGTACCGGGTTCCTCGGTGGTAATAGAATACCAGGTCCCTCCCGGAAGGACAAGCCATGGGGATTTGTCTGTCGGGCAGGTAAGCGTGGGGTTCAGGGATATCTTCCGTCTCGGGGAAAAATCCAAGGACCAGTTTTTCGGTTCCTCCGGCCCGTGTAATGTGGACATTAATTGTCCTGCAGGAGACGACTGGCAAACCGAAAAGAATTCGGTGATACGGGTTTTTGTCAACGGCAATGAATTATGTACGGGGGTATTGATGAATACGGCCATCAATGATGCAACACCTTACTTGCTGACGGCCGGCCATTGTATTGAAGACTCATCGGATGCCGCCAATGCCGTCTTTGTTTTCCAGTATGAAAGTCCTTATTGTGAGGGGCCGGACGGTTCGGTTGACAAAAGTCTGTCCGGTGCCAAAGTAAAAGCCACCTCAAAAAAGGTTGATTTCACGTTGGTACGATTAAGCAAGATGCCCCCGTTCACTTATCAGCCTTATTTTGCAGGTTGGAACAATTCAGGGAACACACCTTCGCAGACAACGTGCATCCATCATCCCAACGGGGATGTGAAAAAGATCAGCCAGGATCATGATGCAGCGGTAACCTCGGATTATGACGTTTATGATAAGGGCTCTTTCTGGAAGATCCTGCAGTGGGACATAGGGACCACCGAGCCAGGATCCTCCGGCGCTCCGCTGTTTGACGTCAACCACCGTGTTATCGGAACTCTCTCGGGTGGCGATGCCCGTTGCGGGAGCTCCATAAATGATTATTTTCAGAAACTGGCTTATACATGGAATACCTATTCGGCTGACAGCAATCAATTAAAAGCCTGGCTCGATCCTGACAATTTCCAGTTCTCTTTATGGAATGGCTTTGATCCTTATAAAGCAGCAAAAAAGACCTGCGATACCCTTACCAATATTCAGGACGGAGAATACCTGACACTTTATGTTTACAAAAGTCAGGACGGAGGTTACTGGTCGGGACATAACCAGGACCGTTTTACCCAGTATGCGGAAAAATTTGATAATCCCGACCTTTTCAACATGACGGGTGTCTATATCAAGCCTGCCATCGTCAAGTACGATTCTCCTGCAGATAAGGTAACCATCAAGATCTGGTCAAGCATTCAACAGGGTGGCCAGGTGATCGTATCAAAGGACGTGCCTATGAGTTTTTTCCAGGATTCGGTATGGAATTTTGTTGATTTTGATACGCTGGTAACCGTTGAGGGTAATTTTTATGCAGGATATGAGATTTATTATGATACACCTTCCGGGGCTCTTACGGATCAGTTTGCTGTATTCCAGGTAGAGAACCGGAACAACAGCTATGGTTTCAACACCGCTTATTATTACAAGAACGGCGTCTGGGCTTCCTATAGTGACACACCGGACATTCATCTTTACACTTCCCTGGCTGTCAACCCGGTACTTTGTGGTGAAATCCCCCAGGTAGCCGTACATGACCTGTCTGACGGAAAGACATCACACCCCCTGGAGGTTTGGCCTAATCCTGCCAGGGATAAGATCACCATTACTCTTCCGGACAGAATGCCTGCCGGAGGAACCCTGTACATTCGTGATCTTACCGGAAAAGTTCTCTTTGAACAGAATATCAGTACCGGAACATCAGAAAAGATCCTGCCGGTATCTTTTCTGAGCAATGGTTTCTATATCGTCACGTTGGAAACGCAGGATGATGTTTTCCTGCATAAATTGATTATATCCCGTTAGGTCCTCCATGTTCCATAAGAAAGAGTTGCGATATATCCCGTTTGTTTTCCTGGTCTTGTCCTTGCTGGCAACAGGGTGTTTTGATCATGCCCCGGACCGGACAAAAACAGAATCTTTTCATGCTGTCAGGATCCGTTATGCCCGCGGGTTCAGGCTGGATACCGCTGCCGGCCGGATAAGGGCCGAAGTACTGAAACCCTGGCAGGGGAAAGAGATCCACCGCTACAGTTATATTATCGGTACGGTATCTTCCGGGGATAAGAAACAACCGGGCGTTTTGTCTGTCGGCAAAAAAATAAACCGGGTCATTTGTACCTCCACCACACATATTGCTTTCCTGGACCAGTTGGGTGTTTTGGATAAAGTGGTAGCTGTTTCAGGGAAAAAACTTATCAACAATAAGTATATTCTGAAAAAACTGGCCGGAGGACTGATTGCAGATATAGGATATGACAAAAATATGGATTATGAGACTATCGTCAGGCTACAGCCTGATGTGGTATTCCTTTACGGGATAGGCCCTGAGGTTATCTCAACAATAAACCGGCTGGCCTCCCTGCATATTCCGGCAGTGATAGTAGGAGATTATCTGGAAAGATCACCCCTGGGACGGGCAGAATGGATCAAATTTTTCGGGGCTTTCTTTGGGAAAGAGAACAGGGCGATTGCCTGGTTTGACTCTCTGGCTGTGCAATATGAAAAAGTCCGCTTTACGGGAAATACAGCGAAAGATTCCCTGCCTGTGGTCATGACAGGCCTCCCCTGGAATGAAGTCTGGTATGTATCCGGCGGAAACAGTTTGCTGTCCTCCTTTATTCACGATGCAGGCGGCCGGTATGTCTGGGAGGATAAGGCAGGAAGTGACGCCATACCTATGGATATCGAACAGGTATATCGTAAGGCCGGTAATGCTGACATATGGATCAACTGTGGTACGGCAGCCTCCATAGAGGATATCCTGGGCACGGACAAAAGGCTGGGACTGTTCAAACCGGTAAAAACAGACCGTGTTTACAACAACAATGCCCGGTTGAATACCTTTGGGGGAAACGACTATTGGGAAAGCGGCGTTATTCACCCGGATATAATCATCCGGGACCTTCAGCATATCTTTCACCCTGACCGTTTGCCGGATTATCAGTTTTTTTATTACCGGCATCTTAAATAATAATATGATGGATCGGGAAAAGGAAAACAAGACATTTCTACTGTTTCTTCTGGTCACTGGAATACTTTTTCTGATCCTCATCCTGTTGGATATCTATACGGGAAGCACCCGTATCTCCTTCAGGGAAGTTACGCAGGCCCTTTTCCACCCGGAAGCCGGTAACAGTCAGTATGCTACCATCCTGTACCGTTTCCGGCTACCCCGTACTTTTACAGCGATCCTTGCGGGCATTGCCTTGTCGGTAAGCGGGCTGTTAATGCAGACCACTTTCCGTAATCCGCTGGCCGGGCCCTTTGTTCTGGGTATCAGTGCCGGCGCCAGTCTGGGCGTTGCAATACTGGTATTGGGCTTCTCCTCTCTTTTCGTTTTTGGTGCCGGTACCCTGCTGGCCAGCAGTTCTATTGCTCTGGCAGCTATCCTGGGTGCTGTGGGCGTATTGCTGCTTATCATGGCCGTATCGTTACGTGTACGGGATATCATGACCATTCTGATCCTGGGCATCATGTTTGGCAGTGCTGTCACGGCAGTGGTCGCCATCCTGCAATATTTCAGCACCGAAACCATGCTCAAGGTTTTTATCGTATGGACCATGGGTAGTCTGGCCAATGTCACAGGCATACAGATCCGGTTGTTAATAGCACTGGTTGCAGCAGGACTTCTTCTCACGACTTTTCTGGCAAAAGACCTCAATCTGCTGTTGTTGGGTGAGGAATATGCCCAAAGTGCAGGTATGCGTATCCGTCACACCCGGTTATTGATCTTTTTGACCACCGGCATCCTGGCCGGATCGGTAACCGCTTTTTGCGGACCGATAGGTTTTGTGGGTATCGTAGTACCTCATATCGTTCGGGTGACGCTGCAAACTTCCAATATCCGCAAGGTCTTTCCGGCCACCATCCTGGCAGGAGCCTCCCTGCTGCTGTTAAGTGATATCCTCTCCCACCTGCCGGGACGCCAGGGGGTTTTGCCTATCAACTCGGTCACTGCCATCCTCGGCATTCCTGTGATCATCTGGATGATCCTGCAGCGCCGTAAATTATCCTCCCTAATGTAACCGGCCATGATCAGACTGCAACAATTACTCATCGGATACAGGCAAAGGGGGCACAAACGGAAGGTGCTTTCAACAGCGCTTAATTTCTCAGCTTCTTCCGGCGAAATGGTGGCTGTCATCGGACCCAACGGAGCAGGTAAGAGCACCCTGTTGCGCACCATTGTCAGACAGCATGAACCACTGGAAGGCAATATAGATATCCTCGGCACATCCTGGCACCGGTATTCTTCCAGGGATTTTGCCAGGATATGCAGCTTTGTGCCCACTGGTCAGCCACCTGTCAGCCAGCTCTCTGTGTTCGAGGTAACGGCTATGGCACGTTATCCTTATACGGGCTGGGGAGGTCGTCTGAAAAAAGATGATAAGCAGGCTGTGGCAAAAGCGTTGGCGCGTGTACACCTGGAATCGATGCGTGACCGTTTGCTGGGAGAGTTATCCGACGGTGAAAGACAGCGTGCCCTTATTGCCCGGGCCCTGGCACAGGATACCCCTCTTATCCTGCTGGATGAGCCCACGGCTTTTCTGGATATTCCAAACAGGTATGAGGTACTGCAGATGATGCGCAGGATATCGCAGGAACAAAACAAACTCTTTATCTTTTCTTCACATGACCTCGGGTTTATTCTGGAGACAGCCGACAAGATATGGCTGCTGTACCCGGGACAAGCCATTGAAGGAGCTCCCGAAGAGCTGTTACGTGATCACGCACTGGATACCCTGTTCCGGAATACAGATATTCATTATGATCTCCATAAAGGACTCCACATCCCTTTGCAGCAACGTTATCATACCACCATCCGCCTTACCGGGGATGAAGATGAGATCCCGTGGGTAGAAAAAGCCTTGCTGCGGGCAGGTTATCCGGTTTCACATTCCCGGACTGATAACGGAGAAATACATATTGAAGCTCGAAAAAAAAATTATCGTATCTGGATAAAAAATCAACCTGAAGAGAACTTTTTATCTATAAATTCATTAATTTTATATTTGAAAAATATTCAAACCGGTAAGGCATGAATTCATAAATAAATAATATGCCATGACATTAAGTGGATACATATGGGGAGCTGCAAATTTACTACTGGCTTTACTCTTCTATCTGGTGTGGCCGGCACCTGAATCGTCCTATACTCATCCGTTATTACGGAAGAGTGTACGGTTCGTTCTCCGGTGGTTTCCCGGCACTGCCTGGCTTTTTCTGGCTGCCTCTTCCATTTTCAGGCACATACCTGTACTGCCTTCTTTTATACGACCTGAATGGTTTGGCTATACGGGATTTGCACTCTTTTTTCTGACTGTAGTTACTTTGGTTTATGACCGCAGTATTGCCTCAGGTGCCATGGCCCGATAATTTATATCACCGGAACCTGTAACCGGGTTCCCCTGATAAAAAGAAAGGCTTTTATATTACCGGACAATAATGAATCTAAAATATGGATAACAAAAATCTAAAGGATCTGGCGCAAAACCCTGATTTTATTCCGGGTATTTATAATTACTGTGACCGTTGGTGTGAGAAATGCCCTTTCACCTCAAAATGCCTTAACTATGCCATGCAGAAAGAACGGTTTTCCGAAAGTACCGGCGACATGGAAAAAGACAATGAGGTCTTTTGGCAGGAATTGGTAGAGACTCTGGATGATACGATCAGACTGCTGAAAGACCTGATGAAAGAACGGGGCATCGATATAGATGATATTGCTGTTGATGAAGAGTATGAAAAGAAGGAAGAGGACATAAGAAACTTTACCAAAGCCCATCCGTTGACAAAAATGGCAGACGACTATATCCGTATGGCTGAAGTCTGGATCAAACGGATGCAACCCGGTTTTGTTAATGCAGGCATCTATCTGGAAAATACGGAGGAGCCTCTTGCTGACAGAGATCGTACCTCCGGCATTCGTGATACCCTCGACATCATCCGTTGGTATCAGTACCAGATAAGCGTTAAGATACAACGGGGTTTGCAGGGAAAACAGCGGGCTGAGGAATTCAATGAAGACACGTTCATGTATGATGCAAACGGATCGGTAAAAGTGGCTTTACTGGGTATAGACCGTTCGCTGGCTGCCTGGAAACGCATGACCGTTTTCTACCCCAATGAAGAAGATCCGGTCATTGATATTATGATCCTGCTGGGCCGGTTGAGGGGAAAAACCGAAAAGGAATTCCCTGAAGCCCGTAAATTTGTAAGGCCGGGATTTGATGATCGTTGATCGTTGATCGTTGAACGGTGTTCGATGATCGATGAACGGTGATCCTACCCTCTTCCGGCAGTTACTGGTTTTTCTGGTATAAGAATCTTCGGATCTTATGGGTAGCTGTTTTGACGAAAGGTTCTTCCTGTAATCTGACAGTGTTAATGCGTGAAAACTTGTTCACCTGGCTGTTTACATAATCCTTCACCTCATTAAGCAGTGATTCCACTTTCTTTTCATAAAACTCTGAGGCATTCTCTTTCAGCTCGTTGAATTTTTTCTCCACCGCTTCAATATTGACTTTAACCAGGGCAACAAGTTTACCTTTTTCTTCTACCACCAGGGATTCATCCACAAACCAGAACTGATTGATCACCGATTCGATATCATCGGGATAAACGTTTTCACCTCCTGGGCCTACGATCACGTTTTTCAGGCGGCCTTTAATATAAAGATAACCGTCTTTATCAAATGTGCCCAGGTCACCTGTTTTGAACCAGCCGTCCTCTGTTATCACCTCCCGGGTCATTTCCGGTTCTTTATAATAGCCTTTCATCACGCTGGCTCCCCGCACCCGGATCTCTCCTTCTCCGGTTTCCGGATTGGGGTCATGAATAATAACCTCAAGATCCTCAATCGGGGGGCCGGTTGACTGAAGCCGCTGGTTGAGAGGTCCGAAACCGGCGATCAGCGGTGAGGTTTCCGTTAAGCCATAACCTATGGCATAGGGAAATCTGGCTTCCAGCAAAAATTCCTCAACGGATTTGTTCAGCTTGGCACCGCCGATACCAAAAAACCTTATTTCTCCGCCAAACGTTTTTATCAACTTTTTTCCTGCCATACGGTTCAAAAGCTTCCGCGTGGCAGCCATCCGGTATAATGACCGCATCAGTTTTTTTCCGGTAAATGCCGGCAGGATCTGTTTTTTGTAGATCTTTTCAATAATGAGAGGTACGGTAAGCATCATGGTTGGCTTCACCTGTTTCAATGCCGGCAGAAGCACACCGGGTGTCGGAGGTTTACCCAGATAATAAACACATGATCCTGATAACATAGGGATCAAAAGGCCGATGGTATTTTCATAGGTATGAGACAAAGGAAGAATGGAAAGAAAACGGTCGTCAGGGCCCACGTTATGAATATTTTTTGCTTTCGAGGCATTAAAAACCAGGTTTTTATGCGTGAGCATGACCCCCTTTGATTTACCGGTGGTACCGGAAGTATAAATAATGGCGACCAGATCATCCTCCTTCACCGGATATTGTTTTTCAGGAACTGCTTTGGGATCAAAAACCGGCAAAGGTTCTTTTCCTCTCAGCGGGATAAAATCCTCGAGCGAAAAAATATAACGAATGCTATCAGGCAATTCTTTATCTACTTTTGAGCGCAGGTTCTTCGAAACAAACAGGGTTTTAGCTTCCGAATGATCCAGAATAAAATTGATCTCCCGGGCAGTAAAATCAGGCAACAGGGGTACTACTACCGCTCCCATAAAAGTGATGGCATAATAAACGAGGGGCCATTGGGGCATATTGGTACCCAGCAAAGCAACCCTGTCACCCGGTTGTATTCCTGATCTTTCGAGCAGGGATATCAAGGCCCGGATCTTTTGATCAGCCCGGGCATAGGTAATGGGATTTTCTCCTACCAGTGCCAGGGCATTATGATCAGGATATTTTGACAATGTATTCCTGAAAGCATCAGGTAATGTCATGGGAATATTATTATCCATAGTTTTTCCCTGTCAGATAAGATTTCGCTTTAATGCAATCATTTTAAGTGCTGTAACTGCGGCCTCCACCCCTTTGTTACCATGCTTACCGCCGGCCCGTTCAAGGGCCTGGGCCATATTGGATGTTGTCAGCACACCAAAAATAAAAGGAATGCTATATTTTATATTCAATTGTGTTATCCCTTGTGTAACCCCCTGGCAGATATAAGTAAAGTGTGGCGTCTCTCCCTGGATTACAGAACCGAGACATATCACCCCGTCAACATCCGAATATTCGGCCATCCACTGGGCCCCAAGCGTAAGTTCGAAGCTTCCCGGCACATGTATGACCAGGATGTCCTCTTTCCTGACTCCGGAGTTTTGCAATGTCTTCACGGCCCCGTCGGCCAGCGGACCTGTAATGGACCCGTTCCATTCCGAAACGACAATACCGATCTTCATCCCTTCGCCGGAAGGCACAGCAGCCGGATCATATTCGGAGAGATTCTTTTTTTTCCCGGACGACATATGTGTACCCATTTTACTTTTCAGAGGCAGCCAACTCTTTCGAAAGCTTCACCCGCGTGATATACTTATCAATATTCCGTGATTCATCGCTTTTGGGATATTTATTTTTGATCTCTGTATATACCTCCAGCGCTTTATCATACTGTTTCAGGTTTTCCATCACTTCTCCGGCTTTCATCAAATAAATAGGCGTTACAAAATCCGCTTTGCTTTTATTGGCCGCTTTCATATAATACTCCAGGGCTTTCTCTTTATTATCCAGTTGCATATAAGCATCTCCGGTAGCTCCCAGCGCCACGACGGAAACCATCAGGTCCGAACTGTGAAAATGGGAAAGATAATCGATGGCGTCATCATACTGCCCAAGGTGCAGGTAAGAAATACCGGCATAATATCTGGCCAGGTTGGCTGCCTTGGTAATTTTATATTGATCAATGATATCCAGAAAACCCAGGTTATTCCCATCGCCATTCAATGCCAGGTTGAAGGAATCCTTTTCAAAATAATCTTCCGCTACATACATCTGCGACAGGGCTTCCTTGTATTTCGGCAGCACCACCATTTTTTTGAAGAAAGTAAATCCCACAACAATCACAACAATGACCCCGACAATGATTGTCAGTATCTTCTGATTGTCCTCAATAAACTGTTCGGTACGGGTCAAAGCCTCTTCAAAACTTTCAACTTTCTTCTCCGTACTTTCGATCTTTTTCTTTGTCGCTTTTTTGACCATTCTTCCTATGATTTAATTTCCGCAAAAGTAATGGTTTTGTTTCTTTTATAAAACGTACTGGTTATATTTTTATATTTTTGTTGACCACGAAGCCGGAAAATATTATGAGTAGTCTGTATCTTAATAAGTTATCATTAGTACAATTTAAGAACTATCAGGAAGTTTCCCTGGAGTTCTCGCCCAGGATCAACTGTTTTGTGGGTGATAACGGTGTAGGAAAAACAAATTTACTGGATGCTATTCATTATCTTTCCCTGACGAAAAGCTTTTTCAATACCATCGATCAGCAGAATATTCAACATGGAAAAGACATCATGGTTATCCAGGGTGAATTTTTCAGGGATGACCATATAGAAAAGATTTTTTGCAGTGTCCGGCAAAATAAAAAGAAGATCTTCAAGCGCAATAACAAGGATTATGAACGGCTGGCCGATCATGTCGGACTTTTTCCCGTAGTTATGATCTCACCGGCCGACAGCAGTCTAATCCTGGAAGGGAGCGAGCAGCGACGCCGTTTCATGGATACGGTCATATCCCTGTATGACAAACCTTATCTCCATGCTCTGATCCGGTACAACCGGGCGCTGATGCAGCGCAATAAGCTGCTGAAACAATTCGAATTCAAAAGGGAGAACTTCAACGACGAGCTGGAACTATGGGATTCGCAGCTTATTAGTCCGGGAAATGAAATTTATCAGAAAAGAAAAGATTTTATTGAGAAGATCATACCTGTATTTCAGGAGTATTATAATAGCATATCCGAAGAAAAGGAAAAAGTAGGACTGGAGTACCGGTCGCCCCTGCATGAACATGATTTTGAGGAATTACTGACGGCCAATCGTGACAAGGATCGTATCATGCAATATACAACGGGAGGCATCCACAAGGATGATCTTATCATGACACTGAACGGACATCCCTTAAAAAAGACGGGCTCGCAGGGACAACAAAAGACTTTCCTTGTAGCGCTTAAATTTGCCAAATTCGGATTTATCCGCGACCTGACAGGTACCAAACCGATCTTGCTTTTGGATGATATTTTTGATAAATTTGATGCAAAAAGGGTTTATCAGATCATCCGTATGGTTGCCCGGCATGAGTTCGGCCAGATCTTTATCACCGACACCCATCCCGAACACCTGGAAAATATCCTGAAAGACCTGGATACGGATTATAAAGTCTTTAAAATAAACGAAGAGATTAAAACCATTTTACACGGAGGGGAAGCATGAAACGTACCAACACCCAACCCATCAGAGAGGTAATACAGCAATATCTCAACGAAATGCATATCGACCGAAAATTGCGGGAAGTTGCGCTAGTGAAGGGATGGGAAGAGGTGGTGGGAAAGATCATTGCTTCCAAAACGGAACGAATTTATATACGGAATGAAAAACTATACGTGCATATCCGTTCGTCGGTTGTCAAACATGAACTGATAATGATACGGGAAGAGTTGCTGGAAGCATTGAACCAGAGAGCCGGGGAAGAGCTGGTGAAAGAGATTGTTTTTAAATAATTGAATTAAGATAAAAGATAAAAGTAAAAAGATAAAAGTTATTATATTGATCCTGGCAGCAGGGGTTGTACCGGTTTTTTCTATATTGCATATCCGGCCGGTGGATCTTCTGACTTTACGGATACGTCGTCCCAGGCTGGAGATCAATGATATCACCGATGGTTACCCGGAAACCACGCAGGACACTTTCACTCGTATCATCACCTATCATGCCTTTCATCTGCAGTACAATTTCCGGTACAAGCAGGCAACATGGACGGCTTACATCCTCACGAGAGATATGGTGGAGCATGCTGTTTACCCGCGTTCCGACAATTTCAGGAGGGATACGTCCATAGCAAGAAGCTACTCGGCCTCACTGGCAGACTATCGCCGTTCGGGATATGACCGTGGTCATCTGGTACCTGCCGGAGACATGAAATGGTCATCCACCGCCATGAATGAAACTTTCTATCTGACCAATATCAGTCCGCAGGTGCCGGGGCTGAATCGCCGGATATGGAAGGAACTGGAAAAAGAAGTGCGTCACTGGGCAGTTATCAATGACAGCATTTACGTTATCACCGGCCCTGTTTTCAGTCATGTCAACAAGCATATAGGCAAAGACAGTCTGCCTGTACCGGATCATTTTTTTAAGGTCATTCTGGATATTTCCTGGCCCACATACAAAGGAATCGCCTTTTACATGAGCAACCAATCCAATTCCGGTAATATTTTCCGGTATGCCATCAGTATTGATTCGCTGGAGAATATCCTGCACTATGACTTTTTCCCCGATGCCAATCCCGGGGTTATTGACAAAGTGGAGAAGAGCCTGAACAAGGCAGCCTGGCGTTGAAAGGGAAAGTGATTATTGCGGCGTCAATGCAAAATCAACAACAGTTTTATTGGCCGGGCTCACCTCGACATCACTTTTCATGACAGTATCATAATTCTCCATTGTTGCATAAAGTGTATAGGTGCCTGCCGGAATCCCGGGTAATGCATAAAATCCAACAGAATCCGTATATGCCGTAGCGATGGTTGTGTCGGCACTGATCCACACTTCAGCATTTTCCAGCATCACAGCCGATGTGTCACTTACCGTTCCCTGAACGGTTCCTGTGGTCGATTGGTTCACTGCACGAATAACCGGTTTAAAATTAAAGCCTTTGATCCCTGCCGGCATATTCATATTCCCTTTCAAAACAAAGGATCTTCTCAGGTTAAAATCAAGCAACAGATCAGATGTCAATCCGCCTTCCACCTGAATAGCAGGATCAATAAAAACCTTTATCCCGGTTTGTGCACCACTTGGAACCTTAAGGTTAAAGGTAACACCATTCACCGTGATACTTGCATTGTCCACATATAAACGAATGAGATCGTAACTACCGGCAGGAATATCCATTTCTACCAGTTCGGATGTAATACCGTTTCTGAGATTCAACAAATTGAGTGAAAGGGTATCCTCAAGCAAAGTAATGAAAGGACTTCCTCCTTCGTGATCTTTTTGGCGAACTTCCACTTTGCTGATCGTAACACTTGCCTCATCAATACTTGCAATTGGAAACGGAGCATCCGTTACTGAGACTTTCAGTGTTCCGGTACCAGTAGAAAGATCACGTTTACTGCAACTGTTGAACCCTATTAACACAACAGCTATCAAACCTAATGTCAGCAAAATATTCCTTTTCATCATTTTTATTTTTAATTGTTTAACTTAATTATCGACATTACTGAAACAAAATTGTCAGCTATAGTATAACGACAAAATCACAGAAAAGGTTGTAAAAAGGCATCCACCTCCGCCCAAAGGGCTACGGTGG
>WFSC01000433.1 GCA_015486185.1 Bacteroidales bacterium
GGTCACCAGGGGGTCAGTGACTGGGTGCATGGCACAACCGTAGATAAGGTTCGCCACGGCATCAAAATTCCCGTATTCATCGTACGAACCAGCAGCCGGGATGAAGAGAGGAAGAGACTAAGAGACGAAGTGACTAAGAGACGAGGAGAGGAAGCGATGAAGTAAATAGGTTTAAGAGATTACCTCCTTCCTCCCTGACTCCTCGATACCTGCTAGCCGGCAGGCAGGCAGCCGTCGCTACGCTCCGGCCACTCGGGGACCGGTCGGGGTTTTTTCTTCCGTTCTTAAGTTTTACGTTTCAGAATTTCTATTTATTTTAGGGCTTCATTAATATTTAGGTTCCTATGAAGTTCCTGAAAACCCTTCTCCGCATTTTTATTTATCTGATCGTTCTGGGCCTGCTGGCCGGATGGGTATATATCCGCTATATTTCATACAGCCCCGTTCCGAATTATAACAAGGATCTTGGCCTGAAAGGTTTAACGGATAAAGTAACGGTATATCGTGACAGCCTCGGGGTTCCACATGTTTTTGCCCGTAATGAAGCAGATCTTTACCGGGCAACCGGCTATCTGGAAGCCCAGGACCGTCTCTGGCAAATGGACCTGTTACGACATGTTACCGAGGGCCGCCTGTCGGAAATATTCGGAAAAGATTATATACAGACTGATTTGTTGCTACGCGCATTACAGATCCCGGAGAAATCAAAACGCCTCCTGGATTCCCTCAACAGGAATGAGATGATTGGGCTAAAGGCTTTTGCTGATGGTGTCAACCAATATATTGCCCAACATCGTCATTCGCTACCTGTTGAATTCAGGATCCTGGGGTACAGGCCTGAGCCATGGAAACCACAACATTCTCTCAACCTTATTGGTTTCATTGCCTGGAACCTGGATAAAGGCACTAATTCCACAGAGATCCTTCTTTACAGGATCATGAAAAAAGCAGGCCGCGAAAAGACGGCTTCCCTGCTGCCCTTTTCCGGAAGGAAACAAATACTGGTTTATCCGGATTTCAGCATTGACAGTTTGCTTTTTAAAGATAAGGCCAATCTGTTAACCGCCGATAAAAAATTGACTTGCCTGGGGGTGCATCTTATCTCCGGGAGTAATAACTGGGCTGTTTCCCCTGCCAAATCGGTTTCGGGCCATGCCATGCTGGCCAACGACATGCACCTCGATTTCAATATGCCGGGTATATGGTACCGTATCCATCAGGTGGTAAAAGGCCATTTGAATGTTACAGGGGTCCTGTTCCCCGGTGAACCTGCTATCGTAGCCGGTCATAATGAACAAATAGCATGGGGTATGACCAATCTGTATGTTGATGACATCGACCTGTTCCATGAAACATTAAGCCCTGATCATCCCGGCAAATATCTTTTTAACGACAAATGGAAACCATTGAAGATCAAAAAAGAGATCATCGGGATCAAAGGGGAAAAAGAGGTTACAGACACTTTGTATTTTACGCACCATGGTCCGCTTATCTCCCGGCTGAACAATCTGTCGGAAGCCCTGTCCATGCAATGGACCGGTTTTGGATACAGCAATGAATACAAGGGTCTTTATATTATCAACAGAGGGAAAAACTGGGAGGATTTCAAAAAAGGCCTCCAGCAGTTCAAAAGTGTAAGCCAAAATTTCATATACACCGATACGAAAGGCGACATCGGACTGTATGCAGCCGGTGGCGTACCTGTCCGCAAAGATCCCGGACCTATGATCCGCCCCGGCGATACCAGCCTGTACGACTGGACCGGCCTTGTCCCGCCCGACCTCCTCCCACATACCTATAACCCCCCCGACCATCAGGTTTCTTCAGCCAATAACAAAACCA
Source organism: Bacteroidales bacterium (assembly GCA_015486185.1). GTDB lineage: Bacteria > Bacteroidota > Bacteroidia > Bacteroidales > VadinHA17 > DRPN01. The sequence goes on from WFSC01000433.1 coordinate 1,843, forward strand.
CCAATGACAGATATCCGTATTATATCGGAACATACTATGCCCAGTACTACCGCATAGAACGGATCCGTGAGATGCTCAATGCCAAGGAAAAACTTTCGGAAGAAGATTTCGAAAACATGCAGGCAGACCAACATTCCAAACTGGCGGCAAATGTGACACCTGAATTTTACAAAGTATTGAGTACCGCCCATGACACGTTTTCACCGGTTGAAAAACAGGCAATAAAGCTGTTACACACCTGGGACGGGGACATGTCGGCCAATCAGCAGGCACCTTTGGTCTTTGAAGTTTTCTTTAAACATTTTCTTATCGAGACAGTACAGGATGAGCTGGGGCCGGAACTTACCCGTAAATTTTTAACCAGACAAAGCCTTTTTACCACATTATTTGAAAATATCATGTTCGATCCGTCCTTAGACTGGCTGGATGATATCCGCACCAAAAATAAAAAGGAAACCTTCCGGGATATCACCCTCCGGGCTTTTCATGCAGCCATCAAAGAGATCAGCGGTCGGTATGGCAAAAAGCCTGCTTACTGGACCTGGGGAAAAGTTCATTACCTCATACTGGTACACCCCCTGGGGAAGGTGAAGATTTTAAACAAAGTATTTCACCTTAATAAAGGTCCTTTCCCTGTCGGAGGAAGTTTTCACACGGTAAGTCCATACTCCTACCCGCTTACCGAACCTTTTCATATTCTTCACGGAGCTTCACAAAGACATATCTTTATCGCAGGAGACTGGGATAAGAGCCTGACCATCCTCCCTACGGGTGAATGTGGCGTCCCGGCCAGTGATTTCTACGGAAACCAAGCTCCACTATATGTAAAATACAAATATCACCGGGATTATTTTTCCAGGGATCTCATCATAAAAAACGCAAAATTCCGAATGTCCTTCCTTCCTGCAAAATAAACATACAGACAAGGCATGCCTTATCTCTCTTTAGGCACTTTAGGCACTCTAGGCACTCTAGGCACTCTAGGCACTCTTATATGGTCATTATATCTTCTTCCTTTTGCTCAACGATCTCATCCACCTTTTTCGAATATTCATCCGTCAGTTTTTGCACTTCTTCTTCGGCTTCTTTTTCATCATCTTCAGGCAGGCCTTCTTTCTGCATTTTCTTCAGCTCATCTTTGGCCCATTTTCGCGCATTGCGGATACCTATTTTGGTATTTTCACCTTCTGCTTTGACCTGTTTGACCAGATGGGTACGGGTCTCTTCAGTCAGAGGGGGTATATTGATCCGTATAACCTCACCATTGTTGATAGGTGTCAAACCTATATTGGCTGCCAGAATGGCTTTTTCTATCACCCCCAACATATTCTTTTCCCATGGTTGAACGGTAATAGAGCGGGCATCCGGGGTGTTGATATTTGAAACCTGATTTAACGGGGTGTTGGTTCCATAATAATCCACCATGATACCGTCAAGAATAGCAGGCGTAGCTCTCCCTGCACGCAACTTCGAAAGCTCATGCTCCAGATGGCTCAGGGCATGCTCCATTTTTTCCTTTGTTTCTTCAAGACATAATTGCACATCATCGTCCATAAGAAATGAATTTTAATAGTTACTCTTAACAAAAGTAAACAATTTTATCCAAATTACCTATGCACCAATGTTCCGGTATTTTCTCCCATAACAACCTTTTTCAGGTTTCCCGCTTTTGTCATGTTATAAACGACTACCGGCAGATCATTTTCCCTGCACATGGTAAAAGCTGTCAGATCCATGATCTTCAGCTCCTTATCATAAGCCTCATCAAAGGTTAGGGAGTCATATTTTACTGCTGCGGGATTTTTTTCAGGATCATCCGAATAAACCCCGTCCACACGGGTTCCTTTCAGTAAAACCTCTGCTGATATCTCCAGAGCCCTCAGGGCTGCAGCCGTATCCGTAGTAAAGAAAGGATTTCCGGTACCGCCCGAAAAAATTGCCACTTCCTTTCTTTCCAATGCTTTTATCACATTTTCCCTGACAAAACGTTCTCCTACCGATTCCACCTTCACGGAGGTATATAACCGTACCGGCACATGCTGCTCCAGAAATTCAGCCTGCAGGGCCAACCCATTGATAACGGTTGCGAGCATGCCCATCCTGTCACCTGCAACCCGGTCGATGCCTCCGGCCATTCCCTGCACGCCCCTGAAAATGTTTCCACCTCCTATAACGATACCGGTCTCCACCCCCATCTCCACGATCTCTTTGATCTGTGCCACATAGGCACTTAAAATGGTTTTATCAATACCGGAAGGGTTGTCACCCATCAGCGCTTCTCCGCTTAGCTTCAGTAAAATCCTTTTGTATCTTATCATCTGGTAATTATTAAAAAATGATTTCTCACGAAAATATAAAAAAACCAGCAACCAGTAAAGAGATAAAGAGATAAAGAGATGAAGAGATGGCGAGAAAATTTTTCTACTGAGGTGCCTACGTAGAAATTTTTCAGACCATGTGCATTATACTGTTA
>WFSC01000434.1 GCA_015486185.1 Bacteroidales bacterium
AGCTAAAAGTCCTTCGAGTGGATATTGGAGGAACCTGTCAATCTTCAAACCTTCTTCTCCGGCAGCTTCAGCCAACAGATCCCGGAAATAAAAAGCTATTGAACCGGTACATCTTATGGTTTCCGCGGAATGGTCCAGTAAAGGTTTTACCTGAATCCTGATAAGTTTTCCGAACTCATCCATGATGATAGATCTGATGGGATGATCCATCTTATGTTCCTGTAAAAAAGGTGAAAATTGAGCCAGGTAATAATTAGGTCTTGGACTTCTATAAATTTCTTCTTTTACCGATTGTAAATCGAGATGGTAACGGTCTTTGAATGCACGACCAAGCGGGTCAGGTAACTCATGATCCAGCCATGCCTTCATAAGCCTGAGCCCCAGAACGGCACCACTGCCATGATCGCCTAGCAAATATCCCAGCGCAATATCCTTCCTGATGATGGACACCCCATCCCAGAAACCGGCATTTGTACCTGTACCTAAAATAACAGCCACTCCCTTTTCCCGGCCAAACAAAGCTCTGGCAGCTCCTGTCAGGTCATCATATACTTCCGTACGGGCCGCAGGCATAATATCCCGGAAAAAATCCAAAATCAGATTAGCATGACCACCGGTATTGCAACCGGCACCATAATAATAAACACGACCGATCTTTCCGGCTACCCTCTCCCCACGAAGCCATCCTGCCAGATCATCTTTCCATGTTATCTGCCGGTCAAAATAAGGATTATAGCCTTCTGTACGGAAAAAAAGAATATTATCAGTATCCTTTACCAGAGCCCATTCTGTTTTTGTTGATCCGCTGTCAGCTATTAACATCATAGGGGAGGAAGTTAGTCTTTTTTTATCATTTTTATCCTGATTAGTCCGTAAACCAGAAAAACTGATAAGATTACTTACGAAAATCACTTCGTTGGGAAATCCAGAAACTTTTTCAAAATATCAATAAGCTTACGGGCTTGTATGGGTTTGGCTATGTATTCATCACAACCTGCTTCTATAGATTTCCCCCGGTCTTCCGACATGGCAAAGGCTGTCTGGGCAATAACGGGCATTCCCGGATACATCTTTTTAATCAGACGGGTGGTCTCGTATCCGTTCAGCTCAGGCATGTTAATATCCATAAGTACCAGGTCCACATTGGAATGATCATCCAGCTTATCAAGAACCTCCTTTCCATTCCTGGCACGTAAAACATTTGCCTTTTTCACTGAAAGAACCGCTTTTAAATATTCATAGTTGGAATCATTATCTTCGGCAATCAGAATTATTTTTGTACTCCAGTCAATGCCACGCTTTTCCTTTTCATTTTCCTTTGAAGGCCTGATATCAGAGACAACAACACCTTCCTCGAGTGGTAAAACGAAAAAGAATGTCGATCCGCTTCCCTCTTTTGATTCCACATATATATTACCACTCATCAATTCTGCAAGGTTTTTGGAGATCCATAATCCCAAACCGGTACCACCAAACTCTCTGGTAGTGGAATCATCAACCTGCCGGAAACGGTTAAAAATCACTTTTAACTTATCTTTTGGTATTCCAATACCGGTATCCCTGACAAAAAACTCAATGGTTTTACTATCCCTGCCAATGACATAACCGAATTCAATACTTCCCTTTTGGGTAAATTTTATCGCATTCTGTAATAAATTGGACAGGATCTGCCTGACCCTGGTAGCATCAGCAAGAATTAGAAATTCTTTTTTGTCCGGAACAGACAGCTTCAGTTCCACCCCGTTTTCAAGCAGTTTTATTTCCCTGCCAAAGGTTAAATACAACTCATTCATCAGACCGGTAAGATCAAACTCATGAGGGACAATACGTATATGATTGGCTTCGATCTTGGCTACATCAATAATATCGTCAATCAGTTTAAGCAAAGTATGACTACTTTGTTCGATAATAGAAAAATAATCATTCCTTTGTTGCTCATTCATTACATTTGACCGGAGAATATCTGAAAAACCAATGATAGCATTAAGAGGCGTACGTATCTCGTGAGACAAATTGGCCAGGAAAGCCGTTTTAAGCCGGTCCGACTCCTCTGCTTTTTCCTTGGCTTTTACAAGTTCCAGTTCCGTCTTTTTCCTTTCGGTGATATCTTCTTTTATGGCAACATAATAAATAATTTCGCCCTGCTCATTCTTAATCCCCGATATAGATGCCATTTCCCAGAATAATTCCCCGTTTTTCCTCTTATTCTCAAACTCTCCCCGCCATTCCTTACCCTCACTAATGGTTTTCCACAGATTTTCATATAGTGAGGCAGGCAGGTTACCGGATCTCAATATTCCGGGATTTTTCCCGACAGCTTCTTCTTTTGTATAACCGGTTACTTCCGTAAACTTTGGATTCACATATTCAATCCTGCCTGTTGGATCCGTAATAATTACACTTACGGGAGAATGATCAATAGCTCCGGATAAAACCTTCAGTTGTTTTTCATACTTCAGCCGGTCACTGATATCTGTAATAGATGTCAGAACCATGTCCCAGGATAATTCATGTCCGGGAACCAATATCCATTTTATAATAATACTCGGTTTTCGATGAGGTAAAGCGACATCTACTTCCATCTCATGCACGTTCTCCCCCTTCCAGAAAGCAATCGCCACTTCAATAAAAACTTTTACAAGTTCATCATTGATATGTTCTGTAAGAAAAGCCTGTAATTCTCCCACATCCCTTACTCCGAAAAATTTCAGCGTTTCATTGTTACAGTCCAGTATAACGATTTTCCGGAGTAAACTTTCAACAATATCTCTGTTTCCCTCCAGATAGCCCCGCATGTCGGTTATCCCCTGCTCCCGGAACTTCAAAAGTGAATCCCTGATACCTGAATAATCATGACTAAATATAGGTATAGGTGAATACTCAAGAATGGTTCGATATTTCAATTCCCTTTCCAGTATCTCATTTGCTTTCTTTTTATCTTCGGTAATATCTCTGAACCATAGAATAATACTGCGGTCAATTGAGTGATTGGTCCTCTGAACAAGCATATTATAAGCCTTCCCATACCTTGAACCGATCGTGATCTCCCTGCTTATACCGTTAAAATCATCTACAGTATCCTGCAGATGTAACATCTCAACCAACCTGGATTCCTGAAAAAGTGGAATTTCTTCTATTTTTCTTCCTGCCACATTTTTCTCCCCTACTCCAAGGTGTTCAACAATTGCCCGGTTTATTCTGCAAATCCTGCGTTCCGAATCCAGAATAATGATGCCATCCGGCGAGAATTCTATAATATCATCCAGGAACTTCTTGGTATTTCTAATCTCCTCCTCGGCTTTTTTTTGTTCATTAATAGGGATAAGAAAATTCAACGTAGCGGGCTTTCCTTCCCAATCTATGCGAAATCCGTTGATCAGGAACCAGGTCACTTCTCCTTTGGGATTAATACCTCTGAATTGATAAAAGGCCTCATCATTCATGCCACTCAGCCGTTTATCCCTCTCCCTTTGTACTTTTTCCCGGTCCTCCGGATGAATAAAATTCCAAAAATTACTGGTTAGCAGTTCATCGTCTTTAAGCCCGTAATACTCCTTAACCCTTGAATTATAATATTTCAACTGATCCCCCTGGGTGATCACAATCAACTCCTGGGCAGAGTTAAAGATCCTGGTCATCAGCCCCAGACCCATATCATCTGCCCTGGCACGGTCTCCGGCCTTTGTCAGTCCCAATAGCAGCACGATCTCGTTTAGCTTATCTATATTCTCCCGGGATATTTTTTTCATCCACGGTGCCTTTATCTCCCCGGGAAAAACAGTTTCTATGTCATCAGTAACCAATAGTAAAGGAACAGAGATGTTAGAAATCAACGATTTGACACGGAATCTTTCAGATGCTGTAAAACAAACAATTACCAGGTCAGGAAACTCCTCCTTTAATGCATGCTCAAAAGCACTTTTTTCTTTTGTTACACCAAAATAGTCCGGATATATCCCTTTTTGCAATAAAGTCTTCCGTATTTTGTCAGGAAGATCCGAAAAAGTTTCGGTTACAAAAAAAACAATGGATATTCCTGCTGCCATACATAAATATTAAAAAATAACCAGAACTGCGTAAAAATATACAATTGATGATAACAATCAAAAAAAGAAGGCCGGAAATTCCGGCCCTCCCCTTATACGTCATGTCCTACAAACCTAAAATTTAACTTGCCAAACCTTGGCTCAACGAAGAATAGTGTTCTTAATGTTACCCTCGATAAAAATAACGATTATTTTTTAATTATGTTTCAATCTCACAAAAAAAATCATGCCATTCGTCAATTTTTTTTGCACAAGTGTAGGATAACTTTGCTATCCGGTTTGTTATCTGCCACTTAGCTATTGTAGTTTAACTTTAGTAAATTAGAACTTCAAAGTTATTCCAAGCATAAAATGAGTCCCTGCCTGAGGAAAATATCCATCCATTACTTTATGTTTATCCCCTTCATAATATTGATAAACCCAGGCATTGGTCACGTATTTGGTATTGAAAAGATTATTGATCA
>WFSC01000435.1 GCA_015486185.1 Bacteroidales bacterium
GGCGTGTTCTCCCTGATTTTGAGACACTCAGTCAATATTTTTAGATAATGGGTCATATGCCTTCCCTCCCCTTTCCGTATATTGGAGCAGTGATTGTGAATGTTGCATATAATGCAACATAAGTGTTAGCATAGAAACAGTATCTTAAGGAACTTTATATGTCTTGAGAGAATCAGATCACTGAGGGTGTTTTCTACAAGATCTCACCGCTATGATCTCCTGCACCTCCGGACAGGATCCTGATGATAAACATAAATCGGCAAAGGATCCTGCCGGGATCTTTAACCGGTAAGTCGGTTAGCCCTGAGTGACAAATTTTTAATCACTGAATTATTAATTAATCTTATGGAGGAAATTATTATGAAACGCTTACTGCTAATATCAATGGGAGCCATTTTTATCTTTTTCAGTTGCTCCAAAGACGAAACCATGGGCCCCGAGTCCATGCCTAATGACCAAAGCACCTTGAAAAGTGCAGTTACAAAAGTAGCCTTTCAGGGAATAGAAACTTTTGTTTCCACACAGGATGCGGGTGAAACAAAGGTTCTTCCGAACGGAAAGACATTGATCCTGGGAAACATTGTAACGTGGCGCGATTCAACGGATGCGTGGCAGACAACCGGTTTAACGGTTTGGAATGTCAACTTTTTGTGGGATGGAGCTCCGATGGCTTCTTCCGGAAAATACTGGGGAAAAGGAAAGATGACCGTTGATGGTGACCGTGGCACATGGGATATTCCGTTCCATGGGACTATCGACTTTGACCCGGATGCAGGATACATTATATTCACCGCCTATTGCACCGGCATAGGTACCTCAGGCGAAGTGAAAGGAATGATCTCCCACTCAGTGGATATAGTCGATTCACGCCTTGGATTTTATTATACGATCAATGGGTTTTATATTGAAAAACATTATGGTCACAGGTGGCATGGTGGTCACAGGTGGCATGGACACAGGTAGAATGGAGTTTATTCCTCCCTCCTTTTTCTTAAGGATGGAAGGTGAAGATACCTGGTCTTGCTTCAGGAGCGGGGTGAGATCAGGTGTTTTCACCTGTTGTATCCGGCTTGTAATTAGAATTATTAACACTTAAAAACCAGGAAACCATGAAAAAATTTATTTTACTGTTTCTGGGCGTGGCCCTTCTCTTATCCGGTTGCTCAAAAGACGAATGTACAGCGCCTCAGGCCTCCGACTTCTCCGGAACATCCACCTGGGTGGCCGATGTTGACCCCGGGACCGTGACGGTGCTGGATGACGGCCGTTTTCTGATCGAAGGCCAGATAGGCGAATGGTACGACTCTTCAGGCAACAAACTGGTTACCGGAAAATCTGTCTGGGTAGTCAACTGGCTGGTCCAGCCTGACTGGAGCAGTGCTAAGCTGTGGGGCACGGCCAAAATATATGTAGGTCTTGAATCCGGAGGTAACCCGGGAAATGCCGAAGGAGTATGGGAGATAACATATGATGCAGCATTGACCGAAGGCGTTTTCGATCCCGAGATTTCGTTTCTCAGCCAGGGCAAAATATTTGTTACTGCCAATGGCAAAGGCAAATCCGGCGTGGTGGAAGGTAAACTCGCCACCTGGACCTATACCATGGATATTTCGAAGGGTTTTGTCTATAATCTTACCGGTTCTTTCCTTTGATCATTTAAAATACATCCGCTGTCAACGCATCGCTAAAATCCTCACCGTTGCTGCCTTCGCTGACAACCCATTGTACATTCCCGTCCAGATCCTATTTTCCCGGAAAAACATCACGCACCCTGCGTGATACGATCGTATCGGTATCAAAGATCCAGGTAGCCTGGGCTGCCGATGGCAGGCCGGGATCACCCAGGTAGCAGGGATGAAAAATATGCTGATGCGAAGGTGGTGATAAAACGTGCACCCCTGGCTACCTTAAAGCCGGTATTCTCGGAAAACAGCATGATGTCAACCATAAAATATCTCTCTTCCGATGAATTAAAAGGCCGTTGACATTCCTTCCCAGCACCCAGCAACCAGTAACCAGTAACCAGCATCTGATGAAGCGATAAAGTGATGAAGCAATGAAGAGACAAAGTGAATTGGTTTAAGGGATTAGAGTTTAAGGGATTAGGGTTTAGAGGATTAGGGATCAAATTATAATACTCAATGAATCAAACAATATTATAGTGACTTTGGTTTTATTTCTGAATCCTGTTTGGTTATTGAAAGTTGGTCATTGGATATTATTTGGAATTTGGAATTTGGGTTATTGAGATTTACTTAGTGGTTATATCAATATTTAAACCCCAGAGGACCCAAAGCAGGCACAGAGGACACGGAGAGTTTTTCCTTTAAGCTTTTTCCTTTAAGCTTTAGCTGTTAAATATCATAACATCGTTTACACAAAAATATCATAACATCGTTTACATCTAAGTAAGGGCAAAATATCACAAGATCGTTTACATAAGACCAG
>WFSC01000436.1 GCA_015486185.1 Bacteroidales bacterium
AATGAGGGAGATACAACAGGATGTGGCGATAATTTTGTTGGAGGGGCTTTAGCTTCAATTGTAGAACAAAAATCACAAAAAAAAACTGTACTTGACCTGAGAGAAGCAGTTATTCTAGGAGTGGTTTCCGGTGGTACAACAACTTTTTATATGGGGGGAATGTACCATGAAAAATACAAAGGGGAAAAGAAAAAAATGATAGAACCATATCTTGATGCGTATTTAAAACAAACTATGAATAAACTACCCCAGGGCAGAGTCCCGAGGAATTCTTAGATTAAAAAATTTAAACAATGAAAAGAAATTTGTTATTGTTAATATTTATCGCTGTAATATTTGTTAGTTGCCAGGTTAACAAGGAAAAGGCGAAGAGGAACGGGATCAACTATGTATCAAAGGTCAATACCTTAATAGGGAGTGATTCTGAATTCGACCTTTCTAACGGAAATACCTATCCGGCCATCGCATTGCCGTGGGGAATGAACTTCTGGACACCCCAAACTGCAGAAACAGGAAACAACTGGATGTATGCTTATCATGCACATAAAATAAATGGCTTCAGGCAGACACACCAGGCAAGTAACTGGTTAGGCGACTATGGTTGTTTTTCCATATTCCCGATAAAAGGTAAAATAAAGATCGGGGAAGCTGACAGAGCCTCCTGGTTTTCCCATAAAGCCGAAACAGCAAAACCTTATTACTATAAAGTTTACCTGGCTGATTACGACATCACCACCGAGATAACCCCTACGGTCCGGGGAGCCTGTTTCAGGTTTACCTTCCCCGCATCAGACAGCTCCTGGGTGCTGATCGACGGTCTGAACAAAGGATCTATGGTAAAAATAATCCCGGAAGAACGAAAGATCATAGGATATACAAGATATAATTCAGGCAGTGTACCCGATAATTTTCATAACTATTTTGTGGCTGTTTTTGACAAGGATTTTGAAATTATTTCCACCTGGAACGGGGATACCGTAAAAAGCCATGAGCTGAGTGCCGAAGGGAAACATGTGGGCGCTATCGTAGGCTTTAAAACAAAACGGGGCGAGCAGGTCAACGTGAAAATAGCTTCCTCCTTTATCAGCCCTGAACAAGCTGAACTGAACCTTGAAAGAGAACTCGGTAATAAAAGCTTTTTAACCCTCAGAACCCAGGCAGAGAACATCTGGAATGAGAAACTCTCACGCATTCGGGTGGAGGGAGGAACAGACGCGCAAACAAGTACATTTTATTCGACGCTTTATCGCGTAATGCTTTTCCCAAGAAAATTTTATGAGTTTGATAAAAACAATAAAATAGTACATTACAGCCCGTATAATGGAAAAGTATTACCAGGCTACATGTTTACAGACAATGGATTTTGGGATACATTCAGAGCCGTATTCCCGTTTTTCACACTTATGTTTCCTGAACATGATGCCAATATCATGAAGGGACTGGTTAATACTTATGAAGAGAGTGGATGGTTACCCGAATGGGCTACCCCCGGCCACCGCAATTGTATGATCGGTTCAAATTCCGCTTCAGTTATTGCAGATGCATATCTTAAAGGGATAAGGGGTTATAACATTGATACACTGTATAAAGCACTCTTAAAGAACACAAAGGGATATAATAAAAAGATCCCTTCCGTAGGGAGATTGGGAGCGAAGTATTACAATAAACTCGGGTATGTGCCCTATGATGTCGGGATAAGAGAAAATGCAGCCCGCACCCTGGAGTATGCCTATGATGATTTTTGCCTCTATGAATTAGCAAAGAAACTGGATCGGCCTGAAAAGGAGATAAAGCTGTTCCTGCAAAGAGCGCATAATTATAAGAATCTTTTCGATCCCACACATAATCTGATGAGAGGCAAGAATGCAGACGGCACTTTTCAGTCGCCTTTCAACCCCCTGAAATGGGGAGATGCCTTTACCGAGGGGAACAGCCTCCATTATACCTGGTCGGTATTTCAGGATATTCAGGGACTTATCAATCTGATGGGCGGTGATAAAACGTTCGTTCACATGCTCGATACCGTCTTTGCCATACCTCCGGATTTTGATTGTTCCTATTATGGATTTGTAATTCATGAGATAAGAGAAATGCAAATTGTGGATATGGGAAATTATGCCCACGGGAACGAGCCTATACAGCATATGATCTATTTGTATAACTATGCAGGTGCTCCCTGGAAGGCCCAAAAGCATTTGCGTGACGTTATGAACAAACTTTATCTCGATACCCCCGACGGCTACTGCGGTGATGAGGACAATGGTCAAACCTCCGCCTGGTATGTATTTAGCGCCATGGGATTTTATCCCGTCTGCCCCGGATCGGGTCAGTATGTGATCGGAGCTCCTTTGTTTAAAAAGATAACCCTGAAACTGGAAAACGGAAAAACGTTTACCATCAATGCTCCTGATAACTCAGATAAAAACATTTATATAACATCCGCTAAGCTGAACAATAAAGCATATGATCATAACTGGATAGATCATAACACGATCATGAAAGGAGGAACATTATTCTTTGAAATGAGTGATACTCCGAACAAGAAAAGAGGAATAGCTAAAGAAGACAGGCCTTTTTCATTGTCAACTATAAATTAATCTTAAGTGTTTGTAAAAGATAAAAGGGTATATAAACCGTAAGCTATGCCGGGTTAATCCCGATTAAAATCCCCTGCCTGCAAAATCTGATCGGCTTTGTTATTTACTTGGCTACAATGATTTTCTTAATAAAATCACCCTGAACAGTATGAAGTTTTACCAGATATATCCCCCTTTTGAGGGCGGCAACATCAATCTCATTGTTCTTATTTGGCGGTTGCAGGTTCATTACAGGTCTTCCGCTGATATCAAAGACACGGATTTGTTTAATGGCTACTCCGGGGCAAAGCCCAGAGGAATTCTTTGATTAAAATAAGATAAATATTATTCCCTGTAATTCAGAGCAAACCGTTTTTAAAC
>WFSC01000437.1 GCA_015486185.1 Bacteroidales bacterium
CAAGGGATTGCCCCTTGATAAGGTGAGTGGTCGCTTGAAAGGATTGCCAAATACAACGGTGGTACTTACCATTCAGAGACCTGGTCAGGAAAAGCCGATAGAAAAAACGCTGACACGCAAAAAGATCAGTATCCCTGCAGTACCTTATTACGGTATGTTAAATGATAAAACCGGTTATATCAGGCTTACCCAGTTTACTTCAAGTGCTTTCAAAGAGGTGAGAGCAGCCATGTCCGATTTGGAAAAAAACCATCATATGAAGTCAGTGGTGTTGGATTTACGCGGGAATCCCGGGGGGTTGCTGGTGCAGGCGATACAGATCGTTAATCTCTTTGTGGAAAAAGGACAAACCGTGGTAAGTACCAAAGGAAAAATCAAAGATTATGACCAGGTGTATAAAACCCCTGCTTCTCCTTTCGATCCGAAAATACCGTTGGCTATCCTGGTAAATAGTGGTTCTGCTTCGGCTTCGGAGATCGTTTCCGGTTCTATTCAGGATCTGGACCGCGGAGTGATCGTGGGCCAGCGTACCTTTGGAAAAGGGCTGGTCCAGACAACCCGGCCGGTAGGATACGGCGGCGAGTTGAAGGTAACTACGGCTAAATATTATATTCCCAGCGGCAGGTGTATTCAGGCACTGGATTATTCACACCGGAACCCCGACGGAAGTGTGGGGCATATTCCTGACTCCCTGATTTCAGCTTTTAAAACACATAACGGCAGAACTGTTTATAATGGTGGTGGTATTGACCCTGATGTACATGTCAGTCCTGGTACATTGAGCCCTATTACAGTAAATCTGTATTTACGCTTTTATATATTTGATTTTGCAACACAGTTTGCCCAAAAACATGATTCTATCCCTCCGCCTGATAAATTTGAAATAACCGATGAGATCATGAATGAATTTCATGAATACATTAAAAAACGGGATTTCAAATATGATACAGAATCGGAAGCCAAACTGGACGATCTGATCAAGACAGCTAAAAAGGAGAAATATTATAATAAGGCCCAAAAAGAATTTGATGCGTTACGAAAAAGTCTCTCCCATAATATTGATACTGATTTTAATGAACACAGGGAGGAGATCAGTAATTTATTAAAACAGGAGATTGTCGGAAGGTATTATTATCAGGCTGGTCGCATTGAGAGTTCACTCGATCAGGACAGTGTCCTTATCAAAGCTGAAAAGATACTTGCACAACCGGAAGTATATTCAGGTATTCTTTCCGGGGATCAAAAATTAGGGCTAAAATGATATAAAAATATTCCCTTTTGGGTAGCAGGAAGATATGCTTTTCTATATTGTACGTATGTTACTGATTATTCTTTTCCGTTTTGTTCCAGAAATAATCTTTTAATATGCCGGTCAAACAGGTTTTCCTTTACCTGTTGTCCAATGATCTCTTCGTTCCTGTCCAGCAGATCAAAATACTGTGTTTTCTGTTCAGCGGCTATCTTATAGCCAACGTGCATTAATTGACGTAAATGGGGGTTAAAATCCGGATTGTCAGGAACATGTCGCAAGGCTGAGACCGTTTTTTGACTTGTCCAGGTATCAAACTCAGCCGGTTGGGGCAAGGCTGACGGATCAATATCGATCACCTCGGCATAGGGTCTGGTCAGTTCTTCCATACGACTATAAGCTTCGGAATATATATGTTTTACGAGTTGAAGAGCTTCACCATCAGCCGCCGCCAGTCCGATCAGTTCTTCCAGCCAGGTGGTGCCTGCTGTTTTTACATGAATCCCTTGGTCGTGTTTGCGTATCAGACGACCTATGACCGGGTAGATCGAGAATTTATCACTGCCTGAATGGATACTGAGCTTGAGAGAATCCGGTAAGCCAAAGTTTTTCCGGGCATATTCCACAACCAGCAGATCCTGTTCGAACTCCTGTTCAAACTTTTTCAGATCTCCCACATAATCTACCCCCTTATTGAACCTTCCGGAAAAGCGGGGAGCGATCGTTTGCACAGGGATATTTTTTTCTGCCAGGGTTTTTAGGATGAAAAAAAGATCTGCCGGTGCCTGTGGCTTATCTACCTCATCAATGGATACCTCAACGACAAATGTATCAGGATCTTTTCTTGCGGAGATATATTCGAATATTTTTGCCGCTTCATCCATAGCATGGAGATATTGCCCGGCAAAATGATAAAGGTATGCTTCGTTTACAGGCAGGGGCTTATCCATGCCAGGTAATGATAAGTTTGGAATGAAAGCTTTGCTGGCAGAGATAAAATCTTTTATCTCTTGTTCACCGGCTGGTTTGCCAATGGCTTCAGCTACATCCATGGTGAAAAAATCGGATACCGGAATAAATTCATCTACCGTTTTCAGGTTGATATGATCAGCATCCACAAAATAAGGTTTTTGCCATTTCAGAGCTCTGACAGCGGCATCTGCTTCCCGGCGGACATCCGCAGGCTTTGTCCCTGCTATTGAATGCTCCCGGAAAGATTTATTCCAGACAGGTGTGATTGAGATCCCCTGTTTTTCAGCTTTCAGGACTGCTGAAAGTTGGGCCTTCCCCTGTCGTCCGAAGCGATCGCCTATGCCGAATGAGTATTTATTGATTTTCATAGAAAAATATTTGTTTGCAGTAATTAAAAAAAGAGATGTAAAATTAATTAAATTGCTGCCAAATAATCATTAAATGTTTAATTATGATAAAAAGAATATTTGTTTTATTCACCGGAATCTTACTTTTCCTCGCCGTTTCTTCCTGTCAATCTCAACATGATAAAGGATCTTTTACAATAGGGAAAGGATCTTTTTTGCTGAATGACAAACCCTATGTTATACGTTCAGGGGAAATGCATTTTATGCGCATTCCGGAGGCATATTGGGAACACCGGCTGAAAATGGCCAAGGCCATGGGTTTAAATACCGTTTGTGCCTATATGTTCTGGAATGCCCATGAAGAAAAACCGGATGAGTTCAATTTCTCCGGCCGGCGTGATGTGGCAAAATTTTGCCGGCTGGCACAAAAGGAGGGACTGTATGTCATTCTGCGGCCCGGACCCTATTCATGTGCAGAATGGGAGTTCGGTGGATTTCCCTGGTGGTTGCTGAAGAAAAAAGACCTGGAACTTCGTACCCGTGATCCCTATTATATGGAACGGGCAAAAAAATATTTGATGGAGGTGGGAAAACAACTGGCTCCTCTGCAGATTACCAAAGGGGGTCCTATTATCATGGTACAGGTGGAAAATGAATATGGCAGTTACGGGCATGATACGGTTTATATGGGCATGATTCGTGATATACTGAAAGAGGCCGGGTTTGAAGTGCCTTTGTTTGCCTGTGATGGTCCTTCCCAGATGATTAATGATAAAAGAAGCGATCTGTTCAGCGTGGTTAATTTCGGAGGTAATCCGGAAGGAGCTTTCAAGGCTTTGCGTAAATTGCAACCCGAAGGCCCGCTGATGTGTGGAGAATATTATCCGGGCTGGTTCGATTCGTGGGGGAAACCTCACCATACGGGGAAGATCGCCCCTGTTATAAAAAACCTGAAATGGATGTTGGATCACAAGGCTTCGTTTAGTATTTATATGGCTCACGGAGGTACTTCTTTCGGTTTATGGTCGGGGGCCAACTGCCCTCCCTTTTCCCCGCAAACCTCCAGCTATGATTATGATGCTCCCATCAGTGAAGCCGGCTGGGAAACGGAGAAATATGATGCCATACGTCAACTCTTTTCCAAATATCTGCAGGAAGGAGAATCGATTCCGGCAATTCCTCCGAAAAATCCGGTGATCACTATTCCTGCTTTTCAGGCGAGGGAAATGGCTCCGGTTTTTGACAACCTGCCTAAAGGGATCAGCGATGAAAATCCGAAAAATATGGAAGAATATAATGAAGGTTACGGTTGTATCGTTTACCGAACCTCCCTGCCTGCTTCAAAGACAGCCCGTAAACTGCATATTGATGAGGTCCACGATTATGCGATCATCCTGCTTGACGGAAAACGCATTGGAACAATTGATCGCCGGAAAACCAACAATATCGTGAGCATACCCCGCCATGACCAACCTGTACAACTGGATATTTTCGTGGAGGCTATGGGCAGGGTCAATTACGGCAAGTATATCCACGACAGGAAAGGGATTACCCATAAAGTTGAATTCATAGACGATGATGGCAATACAGAAAAGGTGAAGAAATGGACCGTCTTTCCTCTCCCGCTCAGCAGTGACCGTGCTCCTTCCGACCTGTCATACGAAAAAGTGAAACAATTAAACAAACCCGCTTTCTATCGTGCAACTTTTACCCTTGACAAGATAGGCGATGTATTTCTGGATATGCGAAAATGGAATAAGGGTCTTGTCTGGGTGAACGGCCACGGACTGGGTCGTTTCTGGAATATCGGACCTACACAGACCATGTATCTGCCCGGACCCTGGCTCAAAAAAGGGGAAAACGAAGTGATCATCCTGGATGTCAATGGTCCGGAAGAGCCGGTATTGCAGGGACTGGATCAACCCATTCTTGACGAATTACATGTCCCCGGACAGGCTTTGCACCCCACACAGGAATAGTACCATGATCATCATGAAAAATAATTCACGTTATGAAAACAGAAACAGGAATTTCCATCACTGTTCTTATTATTGCAACATTATTATTTATTTCATGCAGTAATGTATATGTCCCGGAGCCCTCGTCGCATGATCTGCAATTTAACAAGTTGCCGGGAAGCTGGGATGAGGGAATTCCCCTTGGCAATGGATTGTTGGGCGAGCTGGTATGGCAGAAAGATTCCATGCTACGGTTCTCCCTCGACCGTTCCGACCTGTGGGACCTGCGGCCAATGAAAAACCTGGAAGACACTTCTATCGACTTTGCCTGGGTGTACAAACAATGGAAGAATGGCCACTATCATCGCGTGCAGGAAAAACTCGATATTCCGTATAATAAACGACCTGCACCGACCAGGATACCGGCAGGAGCCCTGGAGTTTGATACCCGGCAACTGGGAAAAGTAACCTCGGTTCATCTATATCTTAATGAAGGGATTTGTGAGGTCATTTGGTCGTCAGGTGCGAAATTGCAAACTTTTGTGCAGGCCGATAAACCGGTGGGATGGTTTCGGTTTACGGGAATAAAAGGAGAAACAATTCCTGTGCTGAAAGCTCCGGCATATAATGTTTCGGGTTCCGATGAAAGAGCAAATTCAGTGAAAGGACAAGACTTACGGAGGTTGGGATATCCTCCAGGAGAAATTTCAAAAACTGCCCGTAGCATTATCTATGAACAGAAGGGGTGGGGCGGTTTCCGGTACCGGATCCATGTTCAATGGGGGAAAAAGCAGGGATCGGTTACCGGGGTATGGTCTGTCAGTTCCCATTATCCTGGTGAAAAGGCTGTGCCGGCAGAAAAACTGACAGCAGAGGCTAAGCAGGAAGGTTTTAAAGCGGCTTTACAGGATAACAAAGTCTGGTGGAAAAACTTCTGGTCTGCCTCGGTAATTCATGTACCTGATAGTGTGTTGGAAAAACAGTACTATCTGGATATGTATAAGTTCGGCTGTGCTGCACGTAAAAATACGCCCCCTATTTCCCTGCAGGCAGTATGGACCGCCGACAATGGCAGATTGCCCCCGTGGAAAGGGGATTATCATCATGACCTGAATACCGAGTTGAGCTACTGGCCCGCCTATGCAGGTAATCATCTGGATGAGGAATCCGGCTTCCTGAACTGGCTGTGGAAAAACAAGCCGGTGTTTGAAAAATATACCCGGCGGTATTTTAAAACGGTTGGACTGAATGTGCCCGGTGTGACCACTTTAGCCGGTGAGCCTATGGGTGGTTGGATCCAATATTCGCTCGGACCGACGGTGGGCGCCTGGCTGGGCCAGCACTTCTATTTACACTGGAAATATTCTATGGATACGGCCTTCCTCAGGGAAAAAGCTTATCCCTGGATAAGGGAAGTGGCTCTTTATCTTGATAAGTTTTCTGTAACCGGAAAAGACGGGAAACGAAAACTACTGCTCAGCTCAAGCC
>WFSC01000438.1 GCA_015486185.1 Bacteroidales bacterium
ATTCAGGAGGGATACCCAGTTTTTCGGACAGTTTTAATACGACTACAAGATATTTTGCAGCGTCTGCCGATTCAAATAAATGTGCATAACTGAAATCAGCCCCGTAAATGCCCAGTTTAATAGCTATCTGGGCCATGGTATTCATTGGGGGCAAATGATTAAGCGGGCTTAAAATATCTGGATCATAAGCAATATGTTTCCTGTTGAAAATAGCTGATACTTCCGCCGGAGAATAGATGCCGTAATAGATCGTATTGCCATTGTTGGAAACATTTTCAGATTTTGAAGGTGTGGGCAGGGAATCTGATAATTCAAAATTCAGCGTGTCGGAGAAAGAGAACTCTTTGGGACCTGAGTGCCGGCAGGAGCTCAGTAAAGGAAATAAAATGATAAGAAAAATTGCCTGCCAAAAATGATAACGGGATTTGATATATTTCCTGTATATATTATTCATATTACGATCAAAGATAAAAAAAATTACGGTTGGATTGTCCGGGGGCCGATAGCGAGTGAGATTTTTTTCTTCAGATCATTCAGGGCCATAAATTTTTCTGTTAAAAAATTTTCCTTTTCCTTATCTTCTTTTGCCTGAGCCTCTTTAAGTTCTTCGGAAGTTTTCTGTAAGATTTTTTCTATTTTCCTTCTTTTAAATGACAGGATGGTTTTTGGTATGATCTGACTAAGCTTCATCTCTTCTGTTTCGAGGTGATTATCATGCCGGGACCATATCTTGCTGATCTGATAAGGTTCATAGATCAGGCTTATTACAAGAGAACTAATATTTATATCGGCATGATTCACAAAGTGTTTAATGTCAACATTTCTGTTTTGTTCATGTAACCGGACATATTCTTCATATATTTTCCTGAAAACAGGATGATCCAGTTCCAGTTCATCATCTTTCAGTTCACGTAAAATATATTCAGCTACAGGTACTGTTTCCTGCCGGGGTTTGGTTTTGATGGTAATGCTTTTGGAGGAGCCGTACAGCAACAAAAGACGGATCAGTTGTTTTTCATATTCTTCCCCCTGATCGGTTTCCTTTATGGCCGGTTGTTGTTTTGGAACAGGCGGATTAAAGTCTTCTTCCCGGTGCCTGAAAGTCCTGTACTTTTTTTCCGAATGTTTTCTGCGGATTTTATTGATCTCAAAGTAAAGGGTATCTTCTTTAACGTTTAACAGGTTACTACATTCTTTCAGATAAACCGATCGTGTTATATTGTCCGGGATAACAGCTATGGATCCAACGATGCTCTGGATCATCCGGGCTTGTTTTATGGGATCGGTTTTGGCTTCTTCTGCCAGTAATTGTGTTTTGAAATGGATAAAATCTTCTTCGTTTTTTTCAAGATAATTTTTTAGTTCCGAAGGACTGTGATTCCTGGAAAAAGAATCGGGGTCTTCTCCTTCGGGTAAGAGCAGTACTTTTACATTTAGTCCCTGTTCAAGGATCAGATCGATGCCCCTGAGTGAAGCGGAAATACCTGCCGGGTCGCCATCATACAGAATTGTGATATTCCGGGTGAATCGCATGATAAGGCGAATCTGATCCTGTGTCAGAGACGTGCCTGAAGAGGCTACTACATTTTCTATCCCGTTTTGATGTAATGATAAAACATCCGTATATCCTTCCACCAGGTAACACTTATCAGAAGAAAGAATTGACCTGCGGGCCTGGTAGATACCATATACAATTTTACTCTTGTGATATAACGGGGATTCAGGGGAATTAACATATTTGGCTGTTTTTTCGCTTTTTTTTAACACCCTGCCACCAAAACCCAGCACCCTGCCCGAAAGACTATGGATGGGAAATATCACCCGACCTGCAAAACGGTCGCGTAACCTGGATCCTGATTCCATAGACAGCCCTGTTTTAATAAGGTATTCTTTTTTATATCCGGCTTTTAGGGCCGCCTTAGAAAAATCATCCGATTTGCCGGGACAATAACCAATATCAAATGTTTTTAGGGTTTCCTGATTGAACCCGCGCTCCCTGAAATAGGAAAGACCGATAGAAATTCCCTCCAGGTTATTGAATAAACTATCGGTAAAATATTTTTTGGCAAATTCAGTAACCGTAGATAAACTTTCGCTTTCATGCTGTTCACGGATCTCGTCTTCGGTAAGCTCTTTCTCCTCAATTTCGATATGATATTTTTTGGCCAGATAACGCAGCGCTTCCGGATAGCTGAGATGCTCGTATTCCATTATAAAACCGACCACATTGCCACTTCTGCCGCAACCGAAACATTTGTAAATGCTTTTGGAGGGAGAAACCGTAAAGGAAGGCGTTTTTTCATCATGAAAAGGACAAAGACCGACGTAGTTTACCCCGCGCTTTTTCAATGACACGAAGTCACCGATAACGTCCACAATATTAGCTGTATCAAGAATTTTTTCTATGGTTGCCGGATCGATCATAATTCGTTGTTTGTCCTTCTGTAAGGTACACGCGAAATTACGTAAATTTTGTGGCATTTGCGGATATATTAGAAAAACAATTGGTATCTTGTTAAAAGAAAAAAGGAATATGGAGGGAAAAAAAAGAAAGAAACATCTGGTAGTACTGACCGGAGCCGGAATGAGTGCTGAAAGCGGTTTGAGAACATTCAGGGATATGGGAGGATTGTGGGAAGAATATGATGTGACTGAAGTGGCTTCTCCCGAAGCCTGGGAAAAAGATCCTGCGCTGGTATTGAGATTTTACAACGAAAGAAGGAAACAATTGTTG
This sequence comes from Bacteroidales bacterium, assembly GCA_015486185.1. Lineage (GTDB taxonomy): Bacteria > Bacteroidota > Bacteroidia > Bacteroidales > VadinHA17 > DRPN01. Next base: position 2,735 of record WFSC01000438.1, read on the forward strand.
CAGGTATTGCCCAATGCAGGACATAAAGGTTTGGTCACACTGGAAAAATATTTTGATGTGGATATTATTACCCAAAACGTGGATGATCTTCATGAAAGGGCTGGAAGTAAGAAAGTTCTGCATTTGCATGGAGAACTTAGAAAAGCGCGGAGTACGGCTGATCCCTCTTTGATTTATGATATTGAAGGGGTCGGGTTAAATATAGGAGATCTGTGTGAAAAAGGATCACAATTGCGACCACATGTGGTTTGGTTCGGAGAACCTGTCCCGGCCATGGATGAAGCAATGGAGATAATGCAAACGGCAGATATAGTTGTGATAATCGGAACTTCACTGAGTGTATATCCGGCAGCCGGTCTGATTTGGTATGCTCCGCAGGCAAGTCCCGTTTATCTGATCGATCCGGGTGAAGTGGTTGCCGACAATAGAAAAAATATTACGGTGATCAGGAAAAAAGCTACTGAAGGTGTAAAGGAATTCATGAAATTGTTACTGCCGGACGAAAAGTGATCCGAAAGAATTAAAGGCCAGGTACATTACAATGCTTCAATAGGCAAATGCCAGTGAAACGACACTTACTTTTGCACCCGGTGCTTTAAGCAATACAGTGCCACAGGCTTCGATGGTTGAACCGGTAGTGATCACATCGTCGATCAAAAGCAAATGACGACCTGCAAATTTTTCCGGATCGTGCAAATCAAAAATTCCCTCAACATTTTTCCAACGACTGTAACGGTTTTTCAAGGTCTGGGAAGGATTAAAAATTTTCCGGTAAAGATTATCTTTTTCCAGTGGTTTTTCCAGTACTCCGGCAATACCGCGTCCTATCCATTCGCTTTGATTGTAGCCTCTGATTTTTAGCTTTCTTTTATGAAGAGGAACAGGGACAATGTAATCGATCGTATCAAAAACAATTAACCCTTTTAGGTATTGCCCGGCCAAAAGTCCCATATAATACCCAAGGTCTTTGTTATCCCGGTATTTAATTTCATGGATCAGCTTGCGGGCTTTGTTCCCTTTTTCGAAAAACAAATAAGAGGTAGCTGCAGTGAAAGGAAGTCTGCCCCAAAACATGCGAGCTACCGGATTATCCAGCATATTTCTGAAATGGGTTTCGGGTGAATCTGCCAGACAACGACTGCAAAGCATTTCTTCATGATCTACCAATACATTTCCACATAAGGAACAAACCCTCGGAAATACCAGGTCTGCCAACATTTTAAAACAGGTAGCCGGTCGTATCAAAACCAAAGATTTTTGTTTTTAAAATATTCCATTAAATTTAAAATAAATTTTTCTTTTATAATGAACATAAGTTCATTATATTTGTACAAAAAGAACAGTATGTCACCACGACCCAGAAAAAGCAGAAATATTGGACGGCCACCGAGTGTTCTTGGTTTTTATCCAACCGGGAAAACGGGTAAGGTAAAGTCGGATCCGGTTGTAATATTATTTGAAGAATGGGAGGCTTTGAAGCTTGTAGATTACGATCATTTGTCACAGTTGGAAGCAGCCCGGGAAATGGGTATTTCACGTCCGACACTTACACGTATTTATGACCAGGTACGCAAAAAGCTGGCTCTTGCGTTTGTAGAAGGACGGGAGATAAGAATTGAGGGTGGTTTTGTTGATTTTACTAAGGAATGGTATCGTTGCCGGCAATGTCATGCTGTTTTTCAATTGGAACCGGAAGAAGAAAAGAAATGTCCGGAATGTGGTTCAAAGGATATTTATAATCTGAATGAATCGGTTAGAGACTGGCAGAATATGCGTCGGCGGGGGCGGTGGAGGGGAGAAACTGCCGGTTTTTGTGTTTGTCCTTCTTGTGGAACCCGGGTTAAGCATGAATTTGGTCGTCCCTGTAACACTTATGTATGTCCGAATTGTGGACAACCCATGATCAGGGAGTAAGGATATAGCTAAATATTTTCGTCAATAAGTTTAAAAAAATGGCTGAAAAAAATAAGATAAAAAAGATCGCGGTACCGGTAGCTGATCAGAAGCTTTGTGAACATTTTGGGAAAAGCGATGTATTTTATATTTATGAGATCCGTGATAATAAGATTGTCGGAAGACAAAATCTGAAACCACCACCACATGAGAGTGAGGTTTATCCCCGGTGGCTGGCCGGGTTAGGGGTGACGGATGTTATCACTGGGGGCATTGGACAGAAGGCAATTGATATCTTTCTTGAAGCCGGGATCAATGTATTTGACGGTGCGCCGGTAAATGATCCGGAAAATCTTGTAAATGATTTTCTTGCAGGGAAACTGCAATCTTTAGGGAACTTTTGTGATCATTAACAGAAACTTCCCGGGGTCAGAAAGAAAATTTTAGTATAACAAATTTTTCTCCCGGAGAAATTTCCTGCATCATGATTTTTGGGGGTGAAGACAATAAAGCGGGAAGTTCGCGTAAAGATCTCCATTTATCATCATTCATGTTAATTTTACCGGGAATGTTATTAGGAAGATTTTCTCTTTCTGACAGAAGGTTGCTAAATAAGGAAAAATCAAAAGGAGATGCATAAGGTAACAGAAGTGTTGTATAAACGGAAAGATGGTTTTCTGCCATTCCAAAAAAGTAGAGACAGGGGAATTTTTTTTGTTGACTGGACACTCCGGAAGAGGCCAGACATAATTCGGGAATAAGGTTCAGAAGCGTTAGAAATTTTTTAAACTTTTCGTTTTCGGAATTGTTACCGAACAGCCTGTGTAAAGATACCTGCAGATCGGGAGACAGGCCGGAATGGTATTCTTCTCCCAGAATGAACCAGTTACCTGAATTTTGTAATAATCTTTGTAATCTTTTGGCAATATTAATTCCGTTTTCCGGGAAAGCTTCATGCTTTTTAAAAGGATCGGTAACGAGCATGTTGAGGTAGAAATAAGAATAGGTATCATCTGCTTCCCGGATATCATAATGGAGGGTATTTTCTGATTTTCTTGCTATTTCGATCAGCCCAAGACCGGCTCCTCCCTTCTCTGACAATACATCATTTTTAAGGACTTTTTTATAGTATTTGTTCAGGCTGTCCTTATTCATTCTATTGAGTGAGTCAATTTTCTTTTTGAGTGGACCGGTGTGTACGGTTTCAACCAAATTTTTCAGTGTGAACATGAATTGTCCGTCCAGATATTGAAAAATTAAAGTTCCTCCGTTTTGGGTTAATAGGGAATTCGGTTTTGCCTGGTGCCTGATAACGTTTTGTAATGCTTCAACCAAAATATAAAAGGCCCGTTTTTGTATCTTTATACTGGCTTCATTTTGTCCAATGAGCTGTTCAAAAATATTAATGAGTACATCGGCTTTTTCTGATGTGATCAGACCGTGGTAAACCAGTTTTATGAAATGATCAGAGAACAACCGGTATATCTGGTAAAAGATATCATTATTGGATTTATGAATCGTATTCATGCAATTTTCCAACAGCTATTCCAGGTAAATTTAATAATATTTTTTAAATTCGTCCCGGAATCTGTTGGCAGAGTCAGGAAAACGGGAAAAATAACTGCATTAATCCGAAAAACCAGTTGGTTTTTGGGTCTTTGTCAGGCTTCAGGATTATAATCGTCTTCTATTTTCATGATATCCCTGATCCATTTTTGTATCAGAATGGTAAGCCGGTACATAACGGGAACGATCACGAGAGTCAGAAAAGTAGAAAATGTCAGTCCGAAAATCACGGTCCAGGACATGGGCCCCCAGAAAATCACATTATCTCCCCCAAAATACAACTGTGGATTCATTCTGCTGAGCAAAGTGCCGAAATTCATATTTAAACCTACTGCCAGGGAGATCAGTCCCAGAATGGTTGTGATCGCTGTCAGCAATACCGGACGCAAGCGTGTTTTCCCGGCCTGTATGATACAAACGGTAGCTTCATCTACCGGTAAATAGGCATGTTCATGTAAACCCAGTTCTTTTCTTCTGCGCGCTTTTAACAGTTCAATATAATCGATAAGCACAATAGCATTGTTAACGACAATTCCGGCCAGTGAGATTATTCCGATACCTGTCATAATAACAACGAAATCCATATTGAAGGTGGCCAGGCCACCAAACACCCCAATGGTACTGAATATTACGCTGACCATAATTATCAATGGCCTGATAACAGAGTTGAACTGTGTGACCAGAATGATCAGTATTAAAGAAAGGGCGATTAACATGGCCCTGGTAAGGAAAGCCATGGATTCTTTCTGGTCTTGTTGTTCTCCGGTGAACGAATATTCATAATTCGGAGGCATATTAAATCCGGCAAGTGACATTTTCAGTTGTTTGTTGATCTGGTTGGAGTTGAAACCCGGTATCACATTTGAGTAGAGTGTGATAACACGTTTCCGATCTTTTCTGTTAATAGCGCCATAGGTATTACTATAGGTCAAAGTAGTAACGGCAGAGATGGGAATATTGGTGATCTTGCCCATTTCATTCAGAGCAACGGATTGATTAAGGAGTGTTGTTACATCATTTCTGTAACGGTCTGCCAGATGCATTGTAATGGGATATTCGTCTTCGCCGACCTTGTAATCGGATATTTTTGTTCCATACAAAGCAGTTCTGATGGTTCCGGCAATAAGTTGAGTGGACAGACCATATTTTCTGGCTTTTTCCCTGTCAATATGTACGATCAGTTCGGGTCTGTTCACGTCAAGATTCGCTTTCAGACCTTCTATCCCTTCGATGCCGGTTTGGTTTATGAAGCTTTTCATTGAATCGGTCAGGGTAATGAGCTTATGGAAATCTTCGCCCGATATTTCAATATTAATGGGTTTTCCGGTAGGAGGACCCATTTTGTCTTTTTCAACCGTTATTATAACGCCGGGGTAATGATTGACCAGCGCCTTGCTAAGATTTGCCATAACATCAGAAGTGCGGATGCCATGCCGGTCTTTATAATCAACAAAATTAATGGTTATTAATCCCTTATTTGGCTCATCCTTCCCTCCCATAAAATGATTTTCTGACGGACCTTTACCTACTGTTGTCAGAACACTTTTAATGATTATCCTGTCGGGTGTTAAGAGAGTATCCAGTTTCGTTTCGAGTACTTTCATCATCGAATCGGTCCTGGTTATATCAGTACCTGACGGAAGTTCAGCCCCAACATTAATATACCGGGGTTCATTGACCGGGAAAAAGTCAACTTTTGGATTGCGAACTTTATAAAACCAGATGGTCAATAAGAGTAACAGGATAGTACCAGTAAAAAAGATCCAGGGATTTTTCCGGCGCAGGGCATAACGCAGTGATTTGGAATAAATGTCTTCCAGCCATACCAGAAAACGTTTCTGAAACCAGCGTTCCGCTTTATGAAAATAAATTACATGAAGAAAAATAATTAGAGCAATAAAGGCCAGGAGATTTGCCGGCACATAATTTTTTGTAACATAACCCAGCAATGCCAGGGCGGTCAGTACGGCAACCGCCCGTAAGGTTTTTTTACGATTGGGACTAAAATCACTTATGGCTTTCTTCCGGATAAAAGAAGCAGAGAAGACAGGAACTATTACCAGTGCAACAAAAAGGGAAGAGGTGAGTACAATGATGAGCATGATCGGAAGCATTTTCATAAACTCTCCGATACGACCCCCCCAAAAAGCCAGCGGGAAAAATGCGGCCAGCGTGGTAGCAGTGGACGCTATGATAGGCACTGCTATTTCACCGGTGGCCTGACGGGCTGCTTCCCACGGCTTATAGCCCTTATCAATGAAACGGTAAATATTCTCTACTACAACAATGGCATTATCTACCAGCATACCCAATGCGAGGATCAGACTGAACAGGGTGATCATATTGATCCTGATACCGGTAATGCTCATAACGATAAAGCTGATGAACATAGACATAGGGATGGCAAGGCCTACGATCAGGGCATTGCGTATGCCCATAAAATAGAACAAAACCAATACAACCAGGATGACCCCCATGATCATGTTATTTTCCAGGTTGCTTAATTGTTTCCGGATCAATTCAGACTGGTCGTTGGTATAATCAATAGTGAGGTTGGCGGGAAGAGCGCCGGTTTTCTTTGCTTTGTTGACAATGGAAAAAATATGATCGGTAGCTTCCAGCAGGTTTTCTCCACTTTTTTTTATTACCTGCAGAGAAACAACCGGTTTACGGTCCAGCCGGGTGAAATTGGTGGGATCGGCAAACCCGTCAATAACACGGGCTACGTCTTTTAGGTATTTAATATTTCCTTTATATTGTTTGACAATGATATTTTCAATATCGCTGGCATTGGTAAATTCTCCTATGATCCGGACACTACGGGTGGTACCATTTGTTTTTACTTCTCCTCCCGAAATCGACAGGTTCTCGGATTTTATGGCATTTTCAATATCCCTGAAGCTCAGGTTCATTGCCTTAAGTTTATAAGGATCTACAATGATCTTGATCTCCCGGTCATTGATCCCCTTAATATCTACCCGGGAGATTTGTGATACGGTTTCAATTTCATCCTGGAGATACTCGGCATATTTTCTAAGTTCCTCAACACTATAATCTCCCGAGAGGTTTATTGTGAGGATGGGAAATTCAGAGACATCAATATCTTTGACCACCGGATCTGATAACAGATCATCCGGGAGATCGCTTTTGGCACGATCCACGGCATCATTTACGTCTTTCAGGGCCTTATCCAGATCCACCCCTGTATTGAATTCGACAGTGATGAAAGATAAATCCTGCAGGGACTGTGAGCTTAACTTTTTTACTCCTTTGATACCGTCTATCTCCTTTTCAATTGGACGGGTGATCAGATTTTCTATATCAGCAGGCGAATTTCCGGGGTAAGCCGTCTGTACCAGAACGGTCGGTATAACAATATCGGGGAACAGTTCTTTCGGGAGCCGCACATAGGTGATCAGTCCGAAAATGATCAGTACAAAAGTGATCAGGTAAACAGTATTCTTGTTCTTCAGCGACAGGGAAGTAAGCCCGAAGTTACGTATTACTTTATCCTGTTTTGGTTCGTTTTCCATAATATCTTTTTTTTCAGGATATTTTCTTACATAATGTTAACCTGTACTCCATTGGTTACCTGGTTGTATCCTTCTGTAATCACTACATCTCCCGGGTTCAAACCTTTCTCAACCAAAGTCTTGTCTTTATAAAAGATACCGGGGGTAACATATACTTTGCGGGCATACGATTTGCCCTTTTCTTTTTTTATCACATAGAGAAAATGCCCCTGAATATCTTTTTTTATGACTTCCGAAGGAACCACCAATGCATGCAGCGAGTGAAAGTCATTGAACCGGACCAGGGTAAATTGGTTGGGTTTGATGTTCCAGCCGGGATTTAAGAACTTTATTTCTATCTTAAAAGTACGTGTTTTGGCATTTATCACATTTTCTTTCCTGAATACCGGTAAAAGGTATAATTGATCCGATAAATCGGGGAACCTGACTTTAACAGTATCTCCTTTTTTTATTTTGGTCAGATAGACTTCCGATACATCAGCATATATCTTCATATTTGTCAGGTTGATCAACTGAACCAACTGCCGGCCCGGTACCGCCAGTTCTCCTTCTTTTGCAAAAATTTCATCAATAATTCCGTTGAAAGGAGCCCTGATATAAGCCATGTCCAGTTGTGCCTGCAGGGTTTTGAGGCGTTCACGGGCAGTTTCCATATTGGTTTTGGCCTGCAAATATTGTATTTCACTACCAATGTGTTGTGACCAAAGTTTCTTTTGTTTATTGTAAAGTTCTTTGGTAAGTTTAAGCCTCGCTTTTGCTTCTGCAATCGAGCTTTCGGTAATACTGGTCCCGAGTTTGAGAAGCAGATCCTCCTTTTTTACCCTTTGCCCTTCCACAACAAATATTTTTTTGATCTGTCCGTTGATTTCAGAGCTTACGAAAGCTTCCATTTCGGGGGTTACCGTTCCGGATACTTCGACAAAATGAGAAAAGGGTTGTGTCCGGAGCGTATCAACAGAAACAGGGATAACGGAAAATTTACCCGTTCCTTCTTTTCCGGATAGTTCTTTTTCCAGTTGTTTGATTTTCAGGTTCAACTCTACGGCTTTGTTTTTATACCTGATCAGTTCTTTTTTCTTTTTTTCTTCGGGTGTTTGGGCTTGACAGGCAACCAACAGGGCCAAAACCAGAAATAATGCTGTCTTTTTCACGGGTATTATTTTTGAGTTTAACATAACTTATAATTGATTTAATAACCGGTCTAAATGTATTTTTGCTTTTAACAGATTGATCAATGCTGTAAAATAGCGGGTTTGCGTCTGCAAATACTGATTATTTACCTGCGTAAGATCCAGGCTGGAAGCTGTTCCAAGCTTAACTTTAACAGTTGTTTTATCCACTACTTTTTTTGCCAGATCAACATTTTTTGTTTCGGCAAGGTAGTTATCATAGGCTGTAACCAGATCGTCCCTGGCCTGCTGATATTGCATTTTAAGATTTTCAGATAAGAGGGATTTGGTGGTCATTGCCTTTTCTAACTCGATACGACGCAGATCCACATTGGATTTTCTAAAACCACTACTGAATATAGGAATATTTAAGGTAAATCCGAGGAAAGAAGAATAATACCATTTTTCGTCCAGGTTAAAAAAATTAAAGGTGTTGCGCATAGCTGCCCACTGATTGTTATAGTTGGCATTTAGAGAGGGCATAAAAGTAAATTTTTCCTTTTTTAAATTTATGGCTGCCAGTTTTTCGCGCGTATTGGCTACCTGATACTCTATCTGATTAACCAGCCGGAAAGGTTGTATGACCAAAGAAGTGACATTGACTTGCCGAATGAGTTGCTCCAGGGAATCACTTAAGGTGATAGGTGTGTCAAGGTCCACTCCCATCTGGAATTTCAGCAACCGTTTCGAAGCCTCAATCTGACGACGGGCTGATTTTACCGCATTTCCCAATGATGTGACGGAAACCTGCAACTGATCAACAGCAATGTCGTCCGTAAGGCCGGCTTCATACATTTTTCTGGTTTCCCCCAGTGTTTTTTTCATATTTCTGTAATTCTCCTCAATAACCTGACCGGTTTTTTTACCTATGAGTACCAGGTAGTAAGTTTGCGTGACCATCTCTTTGATGTCTGTCTCGGATTTTTTGAGATTTTGTTCATTTAATGTACGGAGTATTTTTGTTGCTTCCAGCCCAACAAG
>WFSC01000439.1 GCA_015486185.1 Bacteroidales bacterium
ATAAAAAGTAATTCTTATTTTCAGAAAATATTTTTACGTTTGTTATCTGTAATTTTTAATCAAAGAATTCCTCGGGACTCTGCCCCGGGGATAGTTCGTTTTAAGAAATTTTTTATTGTAAAAAGTTAAAGTCATGAAACGTGGTTATTTTGTTTTCGGAGTATTATTGATCCAATGGATATTCTTTTTTCCTGCTATTCATGCACAGGCCAGGCAGGTCGATTTTTCACTGGAAAACAATAAGGTTCATTTGTCTGTATTTATTGATGCAGGGCAATTGACATCTGACCGTTTGGCGGCAAAAGAGGAGTGGACAAAACAATTTTTCAGGAAACCGGCTGCTGTCGTTACGGATGCCGATTTTATACTGAATGTGATGTGGACCGGATGGAGTGCGCCGGGTATGATCAATAATGCAGAAAATCCTGTCCTGTTTTCAAAGAAGGATTTTTCGTTTATCAGTGGTACAAAGAACAAAGTCCCCGGACAGGGAGAGCAACTGGTTCTCTTATTTCAGGGCAAAAATAACCCATTCCAACTCAGGATCACTTATTCACTTAAACCGGATGCTTTTTTTGTGCGTCGCACCCTGGCCATCCGGGATACCACTGAACACTTGCATTATTTACGTAAAATAACTGTCTTGACCAGCCTTTTGAAAGGAAATCCCGGTTTGATAAAAGAGGGAGGATTTGGACAACCGGTAGCTTTTACAATAGGAGAGGGGGGAAGTTTCATCGGACTGGAATATCCCACATCAGAAAATAAAGTAATTTCAGATCACGGGAGGACATTTCTGCAACTGAGTGAAGTGATTGGCAAAATTATAGGGAAACCTTGGATAGAAAGTGATCCCGTCGTTGAGGCAATCACCCCCGATCCTTATGTGAAGAACTGGTTCTCACAATATTTAGATGATATCCGTGTAGCTCCCGTAAAGCCTTATACCCTTTACAACAGTTGGTATGACCTCCGGTCACCCGTAATGGTGAAAGATTCATCACAAGTAATGAATGAAGAAAATATCAAAAGAATTATCCACCTGTTTAAGAAAAATATGATCGTTCCGTATGGTATTCATCTGGATGCTTTTGTTTTGGATGATGGCTGGGACGTATATCACAGTGATTGGGTGCTTAGAAAAAAACAATTTCCACACGGATTAAAACCAATATCTGATGAATTGGCCGGGATCCATACGAAATTGGGCATATGGTTCGGGCCGATAGGGGGGTATTCCCACCGTAACTGGAGGCTTGATTATATGAAAGCTCATGGTTATGAAACCGTAGGGAATGAAATGTGTCTGGCAGGAAAGAATTATAGTCAGCTTTTCAAAAAGCGTGTAGTTGATTTTGTCCGTAAGGATGATGTGGAATACTATAAATGGGATGGCATTCAGTTTTCATGCAGTGAACCGGATCATGGACACCCCATAGGCATTTATTCGCAACGTGCGATCATGGATACCGTTATTTCCATGTGTCATGCCGTACGCCAGGCTAATCCGAATGTCTATCTGAATATTACTTCCGGTACCTGGTTGAGTCCGTGGTGGTTGAAATACGCCAATCAGATATGGATGCAGGGAGGAGATTACGGTTTTTCCAAAGTGCCTTCTATCAGCAGAAGGGATGCTGCCATTACTTACCGGGATTTTGTGTTATATGAAGATTTTCAGAAGAACCATTTCTGGTTTCCCATATCCAATATGATGACACACGGAATTATTAAAGGTTCATTGCAACAACTGGCACAAAAAGAACCGTTGGATAAATTTACCGATAATGCATTGTTGTATTTTGCCCGCGGAGTAAGCATGTATGAATTATATGTATCGCCCGATATATTAACGGACGGTGAGTGGAAAGCTCTGTCCAAATCCATGAAATGGGCGAAGGACCGGTTCGATATATTAAAACATACAGAGATGATCGGTGGGGACCCGGGAGAAGAACAACCATACGGGTATGTGCATTTTACCGGAAACCACGGAATTATCGCCGTACGTAATCCATACATTGCCCCCAAAGTGTTACCGGTAATCCTCTCACCGGCTTTGGGAATGGATCCTGAAGCATCGTCCCTGGTTCTGGAACGGGTATATCCCAGCCGGTGGATATCACCTGAACTCTATGCTGCAGGGGTACAAATAGATCTCCCACTCGACGGCTATGAAACAGCTATCTATGAAGTTTATCCTGTCGGTGAGGCACAACAACCGCTATTGTCCGGTCCTGTTTTTGAAGTAAAGGACCACCAAAACAACCGGATAACCATGAATGTTTACAAAACAGGATCTGCTGTTAAACTGCTTAATCCTGAAAGTATCAGCAAAATGACCGTTAATGGTAAAAAGGTGAATGTTTCCGGCCTTCAGGTAATCAAAAAGCCTGTTTCTCTTCTCAGTCAGGGCACTGTAGTACGAACAGAAAATAAGAAAAAAGATGGGTTTACAGTAAGTTTTCATTTAAATTCCCCTGTAAAAAGTGCCACGCTGGCTATTTTGATGGAATCGGATAAAAACAATGAGACTCAAAAGATGCCGGAATTAAGGGTTACGTTGGATGGGAAACAGGTCAATCCGAAAACGGAACAACAAAAAGGCGTCTGGAAATGGGTGTTGACAGCGGTCACTCCCGGGCAACACACATGTCATTATGAACTTGTGACACCAAAATCGGGAAAGAAATGGACGGGAAAAGTATCTGCCTGGATGATATGCAGGTACAAACCGGATACGGAACAGGTCGTTTTTACATTAACCGGAAAAGCCGGTTTCCGGCCGATGCCTCCCAATCCGGAATCTGAGGGTATGATCAAAAAAACGTTGAAAGTTGGTTATCTACGGTTTTGACTTGGGGATATCTTATTTTGAGAAATTTTTTTCAGATTCTTGACAGTATGACGTCCCCAGATAAAGCCAACGACAGAGGCCGTTACATTTCCCAAAATAATTCCAAACCAGACCCCTTCTGTTTTTAAATGTAAGGAAATGCCAAAAAAATAACTGAATATGATTTGAAAAACCAGTGTACGCAGGATGGTTACTGCCAATGATTTCTCACCCTGACCGATTCCCTGGAACATGGAAGAGGTG
>WFSC01000440.1 GCA_015486185.1 Bacteroidales bacterium
AAATGAGATAGTCCGTGATAATCCGGGATCCGGTAACATGGGTGTGATAGGTGGCAGGTTGATCCCCGATATCAACAAGCCCCTGACACAAAAGCTGATCAGGATACAGATCGATGAGATCTTTTCTACCTTCCCGGAGTTGGATGGTCTGGTCATTCGTTTCGGAGAGACTTATCTGTTTGATACCCCCTATCATGCAGGAGGAAGTCCGGTAGCACGTGGCGGACAACAGGGAATAGAGGATCATGTAAAGCTGATCAATATTCTGAGGGATGAGGTTTGTGTGAAATGGAACAAGAAGTTGTTTTACCGTACCTGGGATTTTGGTTTTTTTCATACCCGTCCGGACATCTACCTGAAGATCACCAATCAAATAAAACCACATAAAAATCTGTATTTCTCCATCAAGTATCCCAAAGGGGATTTCCAGAGGATGTTACCCTTTAATCCTACCCTGGGCATAGGAAAACAACAATATATAGTAGAATATCAATGTCAGCCTGAGTATTATGGTAAAGGAGCTCATCCCGACTATGTATTTAACGGTTTCCTGAATGGTTTTGAAGAATACCCGCAGATCATGAAGCCGGGAGATAAATGGGGGGTGAAAGATCTGGAAGGTGATCCTAATTTCAAAGGTGTCTGGACCTGGTCACGGGGCGGAGGCTGGCAGGGGCCCTATATCACCAATGAACTATGGTGTGATGTGAATGCCATGACAGCACTCGAATGGGCAAAAGATACTACGTTATCAGAATTGCAGGTTTTAAGAAAAGTTGCCTTGAAAAAAGGTGTTGACCCAGATCATATGGACGATTTTATAAAGCTGGTACATCTCTCTGCCAAAGGTGTGGTTAGAGGACATTGCAGTCTGATCGATATTCCCAAAGCGCATTTTAATGTCTGGTGGATACGCGACCATTTTATGTCGGATATGCATTTGTTGGATCCGTTCTTTGATTACCTGATAAAGAATAATAAGGTGGAAATGGCTATTAATGAAAAACAGGAAGCAGTGGATATCTGGAGGGAAATGGAAAAACTGGCCGGACAGATAAAAATGAAAGATCCTGATGATCAGGAATATCTGAGAGTGTCGGTTACTTATGGCCGTATCACATATGAGATCATAGAAAAAGCTTTTACTGTCATTCTTTTAGGATATATGGGGGATAAAACCGGCCATTACGAAAAGAAAAGAATACGGAAAGCGATCAGTGAATATGATCATCTCTGGGATGAATGGCGCAAACTGAAGAGTACCCATCCTTCCTGTGCCACTTTGTATTATCCCTTTGCGTTTCACATGGATGAGAATGGTGTGTCAGGAGACGAGGAACATGGGCTGGAAGCCAGGATCGACAAATACAGAAATTTGTAATATGGATTGCCGGGTAGGGGAAATTATCTTATATTACGTATTACTTAATAAAAAAATTATGAAGTATTGATTCGCAGGATGTGCAGACATTGAGTGAAGTGGGTGAAAGGATCAGAAAAGACGGATGGCCCGGGGAAGGATAAATGGAGAACGATGATCGTTGATCGATGAAGGTTGAACGAGAAAAGTTGAAAAATAGAAAGAATGATATTATTGTAATAAATAAAACCCAAGAACCATGAAAAAATTAAGTGTATTTTTATTTGTTGTTTTAATTGCGATGGTACCTGCCTGTAAGAATGCAGGAAAAAAGAATGTGCAAAAAAATATGACTACTCAGCAGGTTGACAAAATGCAGTGGTGGAAGGATGCCAAGTTTGGCATGTTTATTCACTGGGGGGTCTATTCGGTACCTGCCGGTGTTTACAAAGGGCATAAGGTAAAAGGTATTGGCGAGTGGATCATGAACAGGGCAAAGATACCCGTGGCTGAGTATAAGAAATATGCCAAATCCTTTAATCCGGTAAAATATGATCCGGATGCCTGGGTGGCGCTTGCCAAAGAGGCTGGCATGAGATACATGGTGATCACATCAAAGCATCATGACGGGTTTGCCATGTTCAAATCAAAAGTGAGCGACTGGAATATGGCAGATGCCACTCCTTACCACAGGGATGTGATCGATGCACTGGTAAAAGCTGCACGCAAGCAGGGCATGCATATCGGGCTTTACTATTCGCAGGCCCAGGACTGGTGCCATCCGGGCGGTGCGGCTATCAGAGTGCTTGCCACGGCCGGCTGGCCTAATCCGGATTCGACCCGTATCGACAAATACACTGCCGAACATGACGGACATTGGGATCCCGCCCAGTTGGGGAGTTTTGATACATACCTTGATAAAGTTGCCGTACCTCAGGTGAAAGAGATCCTTTCCCGGTTTCATCCCGACATCCTGTGGTGGGATACGCCCAAGAACATGACGCCGGAAAGAGCTGAAAAATTTCTGCCCATCGTTGCCCAGTACCCAAAGCTGATTACCAATAACCGTCTGGGGGGTGGCATAAAAGGCGATCTGGAAACGCCTGAACAGTATATCCCGGCTACCGGATATCCAGGGCGTAACTGGGAAGTGTGTATGACGATGAACGATACCTGGGGATATAAATCATGGGACCATAACTGGAAATCCGGTAAAGACCTGTTATTGAAGCTCTCGGAGATCGTTTCGAAAGGCGGGAATTTTTTGCTGAATGTGGGTCCCACCTCCGAAGGGCTTATCCCCCAGGCCAGCATAGACCGGTTGAAATATATCGGAAGCTGGATGAATAAGAACAGTGAATCCATCTATGGCACCACGGCCAGCCCGTTCCCGTGGCTTCCGTGGGGCAGGGCTACCCGGAAAGGACAAAAGATATATCTGCATGTGTATGACTGGCCACAGGATGGCATGCTGAAGGTGCCTTTAAGGAATGAAGTTACCAAAGCCTATTTGCTTGCAGATAAGGGAAAAGACCTGAAGGTGGTGAATAAAAAAGGTCATGTTGAAATATCATTACCTGCAGTGGCTCCTGACTCTGTTATCTCCGTAGTGGTGATGGAATTCAAAGGGGAACCGGATGTTTTGCCCGTGCCTTCTGCCGGAAAAACTGGGATGGCATCATCAACGGATGATATGTCCAAAGTATCCAATCTGTTTGACGGAGATCCCAAAGATAAATGGACGCCTGCCAAAGGGGATAAAAGTCCATGGGTAGAAGTGGATCTGGGCGAACCTGTCCGGATCGGGCATATGTCTGTTGCCGAGCCCTGGCATCCATGGAACCATAACTCACAGCAGTTTGAGCTTCAGGTGAAGAAAGGTGACAAGTGGCAGACGGTGGTAAAAGGAATCACCGGGGGTACCGGCTACTCCGTATCCTTCGAGCCAGCTACCGGACAGTATTTTCGGCTGTTAATAACCGGTCCTCATGGAAAAAGGCCGGTGTTGAACGAATGGGTACTGAACCGGGCGCTGTGATACTGTAAAAACGGACAAAAGGATAAATATAACGTTGAACGTTGATCGTTGATCGGCGAACGAAGAATATAATGTTGAACGGTGAACTTAAGAGTATTTATTTTTTTGTGCTGTTTTTCCGGATTGAACAAATATCGATTTTATACTAACTCTGGCCATGTTTCGCTGCTCTATAGTTTGATGCTACTGACGTACTGCAACGGATTAATTGCCCTTTTATATGGTTTCCCAAATAAGTATTCGGTAATTGTTCGGTTAAGAGAATACAATCTAATGCAAATTTTTTGGTTCTTTCCAAAAGATTGTATTTAGCCTCCGGTTCTTCTATAAAATTCATCACTTCTTTTGCTCAACGATCAACGATCACCGGTCATCGTTCCTTTTTGTTCAACGTTCAACGATCGTCGTTCAACGATCTTCACAGTTCTTTTATTCTGATATTCCTGAAATACACCACATCCCCGTGGCCGAGGAAGCCGATATGCCCTGTTACCCTTTGCAGGCCGGGGTGGTTTTTATGGTCCATCGTGCCGTTCTTACCGGCCTCCCGGTAATCCCCATCTACAATAACATGGCCGTTCAGAATCACCTTGATGTGGGTTTCTTTGACGATGATCTCCTCGCTGTTCCATTCTCCGACCGGTTTCAGGTATCCCCGTTTGGCAGGGAT
>WFSC01000441.1 GCA_015486185.1 Bacteroidales bacterium
CCCCACAGCTCAGGCGTAATTGTTTTCATGGTGTAATTTGATGTTTAAAGGAGCTCCCTTAGGGAAGCTCCTTTTTTATTGATATCTGGAGATAAATATTACAACTTTTTATAAAGTAATCACCGGTGTCCGGTTAATATATTTAACTAATGCCGGAATAATACGGCTATTGCTTTCTTAAATAACAATTATTTATATAGTGGGCTAAAGCCCGTGGGTTTTTATTTACAGTAACCCCGGGCTTAAGCCCGGGGTTAGTCATTCAAACCAACGTTGTTTTTGATCTTGAATGGATGTCTTCATTTACATTCTTTACAGAACAATCCGGAATATTGTATCTTTGTTCCTTTATGATATCGGTATCGGACATAGCGGTTTATTTTGGAGCAAGGGAGTTGTTCTCCGGCGTTACATTCAATATCCGTGAAAAGGACCGTATCGGACTGACCGGGCTGAACGGCACCGGAAAATCCACCCTGCTAAAAGTGATTGCCGGTGAGTTGATGCCGGATAGCGGTATTGTCAGTAAACCCAGGAGTGTAAGAATTGGTTACCTGCCGCAGCATATCAGGATCAGTGATACCCAATCGGTTTTTGAAGAGGTGGCCTCATCATTGAAGGAACTGAACCGTCTGGAAGCTGAGATTACTAAACTGACGGAAGAGATAAACCGCAGGGACGATTTTCATACCGGTGAATATATGAAACTGGCGGGACGGCTGGCCGATGCCACCGAACGTTTCCATTTACTGGAAGGTGGCAGGAAAGATTTGCTGATAGGGCGTACTTTGTCAGGTCTGGGTTTTGAGAAGGATGATTTCTATAAGCCTACGGGAGTATTCAGCGGAGGATGGCGCATGCGTATCGAACTGGCCAAGGTGTTGTTGCAACAACCGGACGTGTTGCTACTGGATGAGCCGACCAATCACCTGGATATTGAATCCATTCAGTGGCTGGAAGATTATTTCAGCTCATTTAAGGGGGCTCTTATGCTTGTTTCTCATGACAAGGCCTTGTTGGATCATGTAACTACCAGGACCCTTGAGCTGGAGAACAGGAAAATTACGGATTATCCTGTACCTTACAGCCGTTATCTGGTATTAAAGGAAGACCGTATGCAGCAACAGGAGGCTGTTTACCGCAATCAGCAGAAATGGATCGAACAAACAGAGAAATTTATTGAGAGATTCCGTTATAAAGCTACCAGGGCGGTACAGGTGCAATCACGTATCAAACAACTGAACAAACTGGAGCGTATCGACCCCGTGGAAACAGACAATAAAGCTGTGCATTTTTCATTCAAAGGAGTGGAGCGCTCCGGAGATATTGTGCTTGAACTAAAAAACATATCAAAAACGTTTGGCGAAAAACAAGTACTGAACCATATTGACCTTTTGATGGAAAGAGGGGAAAAAATTGCTTTTGTGGGAAAGAACGGGGAAGGGAAAACCACGCTGGCCCGGATCATGGCAGGAGATTTGCAGGATTTCCGGGGAGGCAGAAAAGTAGGGACAAAAGTGCAGATGGGTTATTATGCCCAGGACCAGGCCGAGAGACTGGACCCGGGGAAAACGGTGTTCGATGTGATTGATGGGGAAGCAACCGGAGATATGCGTACCCGGGTGAGGAGTATGCTGGGTGCTTTTTTGTTCTCTGGCGAAGAGGTGGAGAAAAAGGTAAGTGTGCTTTCCGGTGGCGAGCGTTCCCGTCTGGCGTTACTGCAACTGCTGATCCGGCCTGCTAATTTTTTGATACTGGATGAGCCGACCAACCACCTGGATATGCGAACAAAAAATATATTGAAACAGGCATTATCGGATTTTACCGGCACACTGCTGGTCGTCTCGCACGACCGGGATTTTCTGGACGGTCTGGTGGATACCATTTATGAAGTGCATGGCCATAAACTAACGCAACATGACGGGGATATTTACCGTTTTCTCGCGAAGAAAAAACTTCCGAATCTGAATGAGCTGAACAGAAAAGCCTTTGCCAACGATACCGTAAAAGGATCGGGAAGCTCTTCCAAAGAAGATTATCAGAAAAGAAAACAAAGAAGAAACATAATACGTAGTTTACAACAAAAGATTCTGAAACTGGAGAAAGAGATCAGTGATTTAGAGAGTAGGAAGATATCCCTAGAAAAACAACTGGAAAACCCTCCTTCGCGGGACATGGATTTTGACCGGTTGTCAATAGATTATAATATTCTCAGGACAGATCTTACGAAAAAACTCGATCTCTGGGCCGATCTGCATGAGCAACTCGAAAAGAAGGAACAAACAAAAATATGATCCTGACATTATGAGCAAAGAAGAAGTTTTTCGCAGGCATTACGAGGTTCATTCCTATGATACCGATGTGACAAGGCAGTTGTCGCTCTCCGGCCTGGCAAATTTTATGCAGGATATTGCCTCTTTTCATGCCGATAAGCTGGGCCTGGGTTATGATTATTTTCTTGCCGAAAACAAGGCCTGGGTGTTGCGGCAATTGAAAATTGAAACATGCGGCAGGGCCTGGTGGAAGGATAAGGTAATGATCGAAACCTGGCCCAAGGCTCCCGACCGTCTTTTTGTCTATCGTGATTTTCTTATTTTTGACGGTAATGGCACCCGGATTGCCAAAGCGTCCAGTTCGTGGTTGCTTATCGATATGAAATTGCGCAGGCCTGTCAGGATGGATCCTGCCATGTTTGAAAAATACCAATTCAGGAAAGATGATGTTTTTGCGGAAAAGATACGAACATTGCCCAAAACCGGAACAGGC
>WFSC01000442.1 GCA_015486185.1 Bacteroidales bacterium
GGTACATACCTGCAGGTTCATCTTTCATAATAATGTTCATTCCGCCTTTGGGTTGTAACGACTGCCAACATATCCTGCCGGACATATCGGTAATATACACTTTTTTTGCCTCAAAGGGATATACAAGTTTAAACCCATACCGGAACGGGTCAGGAAATATCTTTATCTGATCTTCCTCTGGCCGGTCATGAATAACAGTTTGGGTACCGCCATTACCATACAGATACAATTTTCTTACGATCCGTTCTTTATCCGGCTCAACAGAAACAGGCGTAAAATAAAACATCATTCTGGAAACATATTTTCCCGCTGTATCAGGATGGAACTTCACATGGATCTGCATAGTATCATTTACAGGGATTACTGCGGGAAATGTATTTATACATGTAAAGGAATGATCTTCCACAGTATATCCGGTCAGGATGATCTCCTCCTTATCCGTATTAATTACCGGAATAGTAGAAAAAACAGAATCTCCCCGGGACAGAGTTCCGAAAAAGACGGAATCATGAGGAAGAAGTAAAAGAGAATCTTTCCAAATGCCTGAAGAAACACTGTAGGACCAAAACGGATATTGATCTGCCGGTTTTATCTCAATAAGGGAATGAGATAAGGTATCATAAACCGTACAAATCAGATTTTCATTATTTTTTCCCCATCCTATCAGATATTGTGAGTCGTTCATTTTCTGTATATTTCCCATTACCGGCGTAAAAACCGGAGGTTCATGATGCCAGGCATGCAGTATTGTTGCTGTTTTCTTTTCCTGGTCTATCAGATATTCAAGTCCCCGGGAATCACTTTTTTCATCTGTACCATTATCAAAGAGGATCATGTGTGTGTTATCAAGCAACATGGCAGAATGGACAGCATGTATATCAACTGTTCCGGACGACAGGACAAACTGATTATTTTTGCCTCCAAAACACCACAGGATCTCCCCGGTCTCCCTGCTAATTTTCATTACAGCACTCATATTCCGGGCAGTAAGCAAAAAGTTACTGTCCGGTGTCATTTCAAAAGCATTGGCATGCACATAATCGATCACATCCGAAGTAAGGTCCACGAGCGAGGTATCTGCATCTGTTATCTCCAGATGATCCAGGCTGCGCCATTGAAAAATAATCCGGTGCATACTATCCTGTTCTTGTAGGATAAGAGCTCTTACGGTAGCATCCGGCTTCCCTCCGGGTACGATCTTGCTCATGTCAACTTTCTGCAGTTCGATGCCCATGAGTAAAACATGTTTATTTGGCAATAACCTAAGACTGTGAAAATCGGTTGAGTAATTTCCGGAGACCTGAAAACTATCTATGACCTGATAGTAAGTATTCAGTGCAAAAAATTTTCCATCCACATTATTATAGTAGGTCAGCAGTCCATTTTCCTGTAACTGAAAATATCTGACTCCGTCCTCTGTTTTTCTGAAAAAGACAGGATCCCCTTCAGTATCAAGGATGGTAAGATAAGGTGAAACGGCAAAAACAAAGTTCCCTTTGTCCGGATTACAGGTTTGTTTCGTTTCAAATACAGGAAACGAAGAATTTTGTCCGAAAAGTGAAAAGGTAATAAGAAAAAGAACAATACCGTAAAGCTTTTCCCCGGCCATTTTAATCTCAGAAATAATATTTCATTTACTTCTCAAGAAACAAAAAAGGAGCAACGGAAACCGTGCTCCTTTTTTGTATGCAAAAAAACGATTACTGTTTTGTTAAAGAAACCTTTTGTCCATAACCATCTGATTTATCGCTATACCAATACATATTGAAAGTAAAATTCAGTGAATTGGTACAACCACTCCAGGTACCTCCGCCATCACACCAGTAATCATATGGTCCGGGTAATGTCTGTCCCCAGTGGGCATCCTTAACTTTAACACTTCCGTCAAGCAGTCCCATGGTAAGATAAACATTCCCTTCGTCTCCGATATCTTTCTGGAAACGTTCACCCCAGCTCTGGTATATAAAATCGAGCAATTGAGGAAGATATTCTCCTCCGACTCCGTTTGGATCATCCGTTGCCTTGATCACAACACCTGATTCATTGTTGGGATCGGCAGTAATTTCGAGGGTAATATCGGTTGTATCCAGGTCAGCTCCTGTTTTTTCCCTGAAAAGGATAGCTGTTCCCGTCCATGTTCCAACGAACCAGGAAATATCTTCCGGGCAGAACATTTTAAGTGTAACATGCAGGGTATCCGAGGCCGTCAATCCGCCATGGGTAGTCTCGGTAACGATCAACAGGGCGGAAGTATCAACACTCGACTGATGCCATGTCACATCCACAATATTCGGATAATGCGGATCCGGAACAGTTATATCAGCATCATAACCAACGGTCTTCCAGTCGAAAGTGGATCCTCCCCTGGAAGGAACACTGTATTCAACGGCAGCCAGCCCGGAAGCAGCCACTTCCGTAGGTCCGTGGAAGTACATGATCTTAGGTATAACTTTATTCCAGTCATAGGATTCCCTGGCTTTGTCAATATCGGACTTGGTACAGGAAGAGACCAGAAATGCTACAACTGCAATTAAACTCAGTAAGCCTAATATTTTATTTTTCATATTCATAATATTTATATAATTACAAGCAAATAAATTTTAATAAATCTCCTGAGGAATACAATATTCCTCAGGAAGATAAATTATTTTTTACCATTCCAGTCGATGGGTGAAACCAGACCGTCATAGCCAACCCAGTGGCCATTGGAAATATTTTCACCATCCGGAGGACCTGCAATGGTATAATTAGGAAGCTGGCGTATTTCGAGTTCAGCAGCAGGAACCGGATAGTGCAAAATGGTTCCTCTCTGCAGCATATCCCTTCTCCTCATATCGAAGAATGAGGTACCGCCCTGTGTCAGGATCAGTTCCACATCTCTTTCGTAGAAAATCGTTGTCAGTGCATCATCCTCAGAGATACCGGCATCAACATCAGGCAGATTACCTCTTGCCTTGCGGGCACCATCGGGATCATTCAGAATAGCTACAGCACCGGCGACGTCATGATTGGCACGTATAAGGGCTTCAGCGATCAGCATATCATTTTCCCATTTACGGAAAGTTGGAGCAGGACCCTGCCAGGTAACCAGCCAGTCATCATACCTGGAGTACCTGTAATGGGAAAAATGATAATACCCCCTGTCGGGTTTGAAGTTATTATCCGGCAGGAACTGAAAATCAGATGCCAGACGGGCATCATCAGATGTAGCTTCACCCGGATCTTTGCCGTCCGGTGTATTCCAGCTAACATTGTCATTAGGCCATCTGGACGGATAACTATGATCCATCAGATTGATAATACGGTGGTCGATACGAACCCAGCCGGGATAAACCCCGTAACCTTTCAGGTTGTCATACCAGGTATTATCATTCATATCGGGAGCCAGTGTATAATCAATCCCGTTCTGAGCATAGGTAAGTACCTTACCCCAATCAACCGCATCATTCTGCTGTTTGTTGCGGGGTGTATAGGCCATAATCCTGGCAGCAAAACTGTTGACAAGTTCCCTGAACTGGGCTTTGGTAAGATTTGTTCCCCTGATAAACCCATCGGGTAACGACCAGTCAGAAGGATCGCTATCTATGGTTTGGATCGCACTGTCAAGTCTGGCAACGGCAAAACTTGATACATCCTGATACGGACTGAAATCCAGATTCTCAAGATCCGTATCATAGCTGATAATAAAAGCTTTGTCAAATATCAATCCGAGGTAACCATGAATAACACCCTGCATGAAATAGCCCCAGGCTTTCATCATCTTGGTAATATCCTGGCCGTTATTTTCAATTTTCTGACCTTGTACACATATACCTTTTAACACATCGTTGATCTGGGATAAACCAGAATAGCTGCTATTCCAGAAATTACGGTTAACATAGGCATAAGCATACGTGATGTCATTATTGAAACCCTGACGGGGTTCCGAAGAGAGGTCTTTCATAGCAGCATTACCCCAGGAGCAGGTATTCTGGTCAGCCATGGTACACATGGAAAGACCCGGGCCACTATACTCCTGAATGGCATCATTCCAGATACGGAACACACCTCCACCCAACTGGATCATACTCCCGGGCGTGGCAAGCACGTCAGCAGCATCCGGTTCATTCAGGTTTTCCACCGTCAGATCGGCACAACTATAAGTAACCAATCCAAGGCCGATAACCATTAAATATGCTAATTTGAAAAATTTGTTTTTCATAATCTTCATTTTTTTGTTTACACAAATTAGAATTTGAATTCAAGAGAACCCGTATAAGTTCTGTAGTTAGGATAGGAGAACTCATCCCAGGCCTGAATGGTGGCATCTCCGGATCCTTCTGTTGTACCTATTTCAGGATCGAATCCCGGATAGTTGGTAAATGTGTACAGATTCCTTGCCGAAATTCCTATACGCAAATGTTTGAAAAACTTGAAGAATGTCTTGTTTATTTCATAATACAAAGACAATTCACGTATCTTCACATAGGTTCCGTCATATACAAAGTGTGAGGAAGGAGCAGCAACATTATACAAGGACATATAATAATCATAGGTTTTCTTCTGATAATCCGGCAGGCCAAACACGTCCTGATCAGCAGATCTGTAATCTCTGTACATCCATTGATTGGTCAGATTATAGATATCTCCTCCTTCTTTCCAGTCAAGCAGGAAATACAAGGTAAAACCTTTATAGGTCATTGTATTTGCATATGTCAGATCAAATTTAGGATTGGCATCCCCGATTTTCTGATTTTTAGGATTTCCTGCATCATCCTGGTCAATAATGACATGTTCAAATCTGGTACCTTCCGTACCTTTCGGAATGACATAACCATCACTGTTGAGCGTATAGTCATTGACGTCATATCCGGCGGGCAGATCACTTAATGAACGCAGAAAACGTTGTCCGAAAAGTTCACCGAAGACAGCCCCTTCAGCAACACGATAGGTACCGGGGGAAGTGGAATTACCACGTGCTCCCATGGTGAACGGAGGTATATCCAGTTTGGAGATCCATTGTTTGATCTTGGAGAATGCCAGATTGGCGGTCCAGGAAAAATCCTTTGTGGAAACAAGATTGGCAGCCAATGTAGCCTCGTAGGTTTTTGAACTCAGTGTCCCCATGTTCTGCCATTGTGTTTTGTACCCGTTACTGGCTGATAATGGAACCGGCCAGAACTGGTCTTCAGCATTGGTATTTGAGTAAACGAACTCAAACTGGAACCGTTTCAGGAATTCGGCATTCAAACCTACTTCAAATTCCTTAATCAGGGAAGGTTTCAGTTTTTTATTACCCAATGTATTTTTGGAGAAATTTCCTCCACCCATGTTATAGGTTTCGTACTGTGCATTCCATGGCGGCCGGTTACCCGAGGTACCATAGGCAGCCCGGATCTTCAATTCCTGGAACCCCGGAATAGTAACATCCTCTGTAATACGGTAGGCACCGGATACCCTGAAGTAAGGATGCCAGCGTTCTTCAGCACCAAACTGGGAAGCTCCGTCATACCGGTACAGGAAAGAACCGATATATTTGGCCTTGTAATCCACATCCAATATTCCAAAGTAGTTTTTGGCAACCGTCTGACCGATATTGGAATCATTATAGATCTTATCCTGGTCAATAGCTGAAAAATCAGGAATATTTTTCACGACAAAATCATTTCCTCCCGTATTGAATCCTTTCCATTTATTATTCTCAAACAGGTAACTGATCTTGGCCTTGGTAGTAAAGTCGCCAAACTGTTTATTGAAGTTTACCGTAGCCATTAAAGTCTGGTAGAAATGATTTCCCCACCATTTGTACATACCTCCTTTGGTTCCTCCTTTATCATAAGAACCTAAAGTAAGATAACCAAAATGCTGGTACCAACCACCATTATTATCCTGTTTTTCAAAAGAATACTGAACATCAGCCTTTAACCAGGGTGTCAAATTATAAGCAAACTTGTAACTTGACAGGAGCCGGAAATGGTAACTATGCTGATCGGTGTTGGCAATCGGATATAACGGGTTGGTCGTGGTCCCGAACTGGTCCACTTTCAACCTGTAAGGACTTCCATCCGGGTTTTTGCCATACAGATTCATATCAGGTTGCAGTTGCATAAGGGAGAAAAAGTCCATATTTCCTTCATCTTTATCAGTAGATATGATCAGGTTACTGGTATTAAACGTAAACTTATCAGAAAACCTGTGATCCAGGTTGATCCGGAAATTTTGACGGCTGTAACCACTTACGTCAAACACAATACCGTTTTGATGTGCATTTTCATAAGCGATCATGAAATTGGTTTTTTCCAGATTGGACTGTACGGAAATATAATTTGTATAATAATCCCCTCCGGTATAAAACTCTCCGATATGATCATAAACCACGCCATACGGATTGTCCATATAGTGATCCGGATCGATCAGGAGGCTACCGCTCAACAGAATACCTATACTGTCGGGATTGGTATCCGTAGCAGGGTTATCGCCATACATTACCGTATTGGCATACTTCGTATAGCGATGTTCCGTATTCCAGTCCGGTTTCAGTTGATAAAAATGGTGGGTAGCAACAGCCATTTTATGGCCCAGATTGGATTTACCATACGTACCTTTATAGGTAACGACCGTCTGGTTCTTGGCCAGTCCTTTACCACGTTTGGTGGTGATCACGATCACACCGTTTCCTGCCCGTGATCCGTAAAGAGCAGATGCAGCAGCACCTTTCACCACTTCCATGGTAGCGATATCATCTACATTAATATCAGCGAGGGTTCCGGATAACTGGACACCATCTACGATGATCAACGGTGCGGAACTGCCTCTCAGATTCGTTGCACCACGCAAACGAATGGCGGCAGCACTACCGGGAGAGCCCGTTGACTGAACAACCGTCACCCCAGCTACCTTACCCTGAAGGGCAGTAGCAGCATTGGCGGCCGGAACTTCTTTCAGTTCTTTTCCACTCACTGTAGCAACAGATACCGAAAGCTTTTTCTTCGGAGTACCTGAGGCAACACCAGAAACCACTACTTCATCGAGGCCGAAAACATCAGGTGCCATCTGTACATCGATCTGGGACCTTCCGTCAATACTCACCTCCTGGGTTTTCATACCTACAAAACTAAACTCAAGCACCTTGGCATCAGCAGGAACAGTGAGGGTATATTTACCATCAAAATCGGTAACCGTACCGTATTGGGTATTTCCCTTCACTACGACTGTTACACCGGGCAACGCAGAACCATCTTCAGAACTGGTAACAGTACCAGAGATCGTCTGTGTCTGTGCCTGGGCCAGTTGTAAGCCTAAAAACACCAGAAACACGAAAAAAGCCGTAAGTTTTTTCATAGACAAAAATTTTAGGTTTATAACTAATTATTTAAAAAGCAAAACAAAATAAATGTATTTTTTTAAAATAAACAAATAAAAAATCCTGAAAAGTATCTCAGACAAAGGTTTCAGACATATCCCCTTTGCTGATTATCGAATAACAAACATATTCAACCCTCCTGA
>WFSC01000443.1 GCA_015486185.1 Bacteroidales bacterium
ATATAAAAGCGATGCAACGGTTTCCCATTCAGTTTCATGGAACTAAAATATATATTGTTGTTAGAAACATGGTTTGCCCGGATAGTAAAGTTTTTTCCATTGGGCAGATGCAGATTTGTTTTCCTGAATTGTGGACTGCCGAACCAATACTTTCCGTCAACGGGGTTTACCGGATAAAAGCCAATAGTGCTGAAAACGTACCAGGCCGACATCTGGCCACAGTCTTCATTGCCACATAGTCCGCGGGACGAATTAAAATAGAGGGAGTCTATGATTTTATTAACATAATATTGCGTTTTGTAACTCTTTCCTATAAAATCGTACAAATAAGCCACATGATGACTGGGTTCATTACCCTGGGAATACTGGCCGATCATTCCGGTTACATCTTCAGTATCTTTCCCGAGTAGTGCCGAAGTCTGCGAGAACAGGCTGTCGAGCATCATCTCAAAACCGGTTTTACCTCCCATCATTTTGATGAGTTCTTCCATATCATGGGGTACGAAAAAAGAGTATTGCCAGGTATTGCCTTCTACAAACCCCCGGTTCCCATATTGGGCAAAACGGGGGATGAATGGTTCATACCAGGTACCGTCACTATTACGGGGGCGCATGAGCCGGTAAGCCGGATCAAAAACATTTTTCCAGTTTTGCGAGCGGGCCATGTATTTTTTATAGTCTTCCCTTTTCCCCAGTTTTTTTGCTACCTGGGCGATGCACCAGTCGTCATAGGCAAATTCAATGGTCTTGGAAACGGTGCCGCTTTTTTCCTTATCCGCAGGAACGAAATGATATTGCCGGTAATATCCCAGTCCTTTTCTGCTGGTATTGGAAGCATCTATCATGGCCCGGTAGGCAAGTTCTTTATCAAAATCACCTATTCCTTTCATAATGGCATCAGCGATCAATACCACCGCATGATAACCGATCATGGAACCTCC
This sequence comes from Bacteroidales bacterium, assembly GCA_015486185.1. GTDB lineage: Bacteria > Bacteroidota > Bacteroidia > Bacteroidales > VadinHA17 > DRPN01. Next base: position 942 of record WFSC01000443.1, read on the forward strand.
TTCGTTGCCGGCGATCTCCCAATAGGGCAGGGACCCTGTCTGTTGGTACATGGCCAGCATCGAATGAATCACACTATTGTAAAGTACCGGTTGGGTGAGTAAAAGCAACGGGGCTTCGGCCCGGAAAATATCCCATAGGGAAAAGACCGTATATTGAACATACCCTCTGGCTGTATCCACTTTGTTCAGATAATTTTTATAGGTTCCGTTGACATCCGAAAAGCGGTAAGGTGCAAGATAACAATGGTATAATGCCGTGTAGAATGTAGTTTTCCGCTTATTACGATCCGATCTGATACGGAACCTGCCCAGTTCCGCATTCCATTTTTTCCGGGTAGCGGTATGCAAGGCATCAAAATCCCAGCCAAACTTATCTGCTGTCTTCAGATTGGCCAGGGCACCTGCTTCATTGGCAGACGAGATGGCTACTTTTATCAGCAGTTGTTTACCTCCCTTTCCGTCAAAAGTAAAAACACCTGCCAGGTGAGCTCCCCGGGCACTTGCCGGTTCGTTTACAGAATCTGCATTGAAAAAACGGATCTCTTTTACCGGTCTTGAAAACTGCATGACAAAATATACACGTTGTATATCTGCCCATCCATGTGAAAAACGGTATCCTCCTACCATATCAGGGGCGATCCTGTGTATGAATCCGTCTGTGGGTTTGTCCCGGTTAATGTTAAATCCCAGGTTGAGGATCACATGTTGCAGCGGGGCGTTTTTATGGAAAGTATAGCGGTGCATACCTGTAAACTCATTTACGGTTAGCTCGACATCAATGTTGTCATCTGTCAGATTCACGAAATAATATCCGGGAGAAGCTTTTTCATGACGGTGTGAAAAACGTGAACGGTATTTTAACAGGTAATTCCCGGTAAATGTTCCCGGAAGGCCGTCTTTGTTGAGAAAACCTGTTGGATTGAGCCCATGATCCTGACAAAAACGTTGTACGAAAGAGCTATCCTGAACGAAGTATTCTTTTTTTATTTTTTTTGTCGTGGGCATGACCGAGATATCAGCCAGGTCACCCACGCCCGTACCGCTGAGATGGGTATGGGAAAAGCCGACGATAAAACTGTCGGGATAATGATATCCTGAACAATATTCCCATCCCTGTCCTCCGTTATCCGGACTAAGCTGGATCATGCCGAAAGGATAGGCCGCACCAGGAAAAGTGTTACCATGCCCCTGGCCTGCTTTCCCACCTGTCCCGATAAACGGATCTACATAATCCACCGGCTCTTTTTCTGGCGTTCCGCAGGATACAAGCAGAACCAGAATAATAAGTCCCGTGAGAAAAATTATTGTTTTCATTACTTATTTATTTTCTTCCCGTTCCTCGTTCATCATTCAACGTTCAACGATCAACCTTCTCCCCCCTTCGCTTTATACTAAACTCATCCAGCACGGTTCCGTCAAGTTGTATGGCTTTCAGTACCGCTTTTTCAGGTCCCACATCTATTCTCATATAGTGTTCGATCTTTTTATATTTTATTGTTTCGGGCTGGACGGCATCGATGTTATACAAGGGAGCGCCACCTCCGGCTGTAACAATATAATGTGTGCCACCGTGGAACGCATGTTCGTAGTAATGATCATGACCGTTCAGGACAACCTGTACATGGTGTCGTTCAAAGATGTCTCCCCAGTAGGCCCGGCGGCGGGCAGCCTCTGCGACTCGACTCGACTTGATACTGTACCAGGTGGGATGAAAGAAAACAAAAATGTATCCTGCATTGTCATTGATCGTCAGCAAATTTTCCAGCCAGGCTTTTTCCTTGTCAAAGTATTGTTTGCTGACCTTTTCCCAAAAGATCTCGCGCCCACGCCGGGTAAGATAGAGCGGCGTTTCGTAATCGGGCCCTTCCATGTCGAGGACGACAAATAATGCGTCCCCAACGGTGAAAAAATAATACCTCTCATTGCCCGGAAGGTCGAAAAAATCATAGTAGTTTTTGGAATCTTTTTCATGATTTCCCAGTACCGGGTAATAGGGAACATTTCGTATCAGGTCCTTGTTTATTCTGAAAAAGATTTCCCACAGGGAGATATTATTGCCATTGGCCACCAGGTCTCCGGTATTTACGACAAACAGGGGTTTTTCCCGGATGATCCGGTTTACTATCTGCTGGTGAATATTATGACGGGTGCGGGTATCCCCCAGTACACAGAAATGAAAAGGTTCGGCCCGGTCGGGAAAAGTATGGAAAGTGCCTTTCCCTGCGCCGGTGCCATCCTGCAGAATATCATAGGTATAGGTTGAGTCGGGCTGCAAACCGGTGATCAGGGTGCTGTGGTACTCATACCGGTCAACCTGCTTTTTTGACAGACTGTCTTTTCCTTCTATCAATGTACTATCCGTTTTTACAGCCCAGGCAATCGTAACCGAGTGTGAGGTCATGTTCTGGAGGTAGGGACCTATCAATGTATGGTTCTTAGTATTTTCCGTGGTGTTGTAAGTTGTTTTACAACTATTGAATAAGATTGTCCCCGTTATGAGAAATATAACCGGTAGAGATATTTTATTCATAATCCTTTCCTTTTTGATTTGTTACAAAAATATAAAACGGAATTCTGTCAGACCTACGGAATATTATGATTTAATTCACACTTTTTCACTCTCCGTTATTCTATGGAGATTTTTCCAGGTCAGGATATAACAATCATTAAGCGCTCTCGTTCATCGATCAACGTTCATCGTTCGGATATCTCAGTTTCCATGGTTCCCTGATCCGGTCCATGATGCGCATAACCTCGAGTGACCGTTCCAGAGGCATGGACGGGGATTCCTTCAGGCCCTCCCGCAGGCAACGCATAACCTCTTCCGCTTCGTAGTTCAGGGCATTGCCGATAATGGGTTCTTCCAGCACTTCGACGATTTGTTTGTTTTGATCAAATAAAGTCGCCCTTTCGGGGACAGCAAAGATCTCATCAATATGGATAAATCCTTTTGTGCCATACAGGTAAGCGTCATTAACGGTTTCCGTGCGTAAGGCAAAGACCAGATCGGCGATAGCTCCGTTAGGATATTTCAACAGGGCAGCTCCCTGTTCATCTGAACCATATTGCCCTATATAACCCAACCCGGAAACTCCTTCCGGAGGTTTTTCAAAGATCATTGAAGCGAAAGAGATGGGATAGACGCCCACATCCAGCAAACTCCCGCCCCCCAGTTCCAGCTTGAGCTGGCGGGCTTCAGGACTGAAGTCACGGCGAATACAACGGGCGGCACGTATCATGCGTAACTCACCTATCCTGCCATTATGTACCCATTGCAGGATCTTTTTCACCAGAGGGACATGCGGGGGGATCATGGCTTCCATAAGGAAAACATTCTCTTCCCGGGCTACACGGATCATCTCTTCCGCCTCATGCGCGTTGATGGTGAGGGCTTTTTCGCAAAGCACGGCTTTCCCTGCCCTCATACACATTACGGCATTTTCCAGATGGAAAGCATGTGGGGTGCCGATATAGATTACCTCCACCTCCGGATCGTCAGCCAGAGCCTGATAGGAGCCATAAGCATGCCGTACCCCGTGCCGACGGGCAAAAATTTCAGCTTTTTCACGGCTACGGGAAGCAACGGCATAGAGCTCAGCATCCGGCAGGATCTTCAATGCCTCTGCAAACTTATTGGATATATGGCCCGTACTCAATATACCCCATTTGATCTTGTCTTTTGTGTGTTCCATGATTAAACCCGTTTGGTGAAATCGTAATATAAGAATTAGGTATTTAAATACCTATTTAAATACCTATTTAAATAGGTAGATTAAAACTGTTGAAGGCTTCGATTGAATTATTTATAAAAAGCTTTCCCCGTAACCAGTAGGCCGGCGAAAGCAAATATGGCAAATGTCAGGCTGGAGACGGCCAGTTGCATGCCTCCGGAGAGTATGTGACCACTGGTGCAACCGCCAGCCATGCGGGCGCCGAAAATGAGGATAAATCCCCCTGTGAATGACCAGAGGATCCTTTTCAGCAGGGAAGATCCTTTATATTTTTCCCATCGGCTGTGAATGAATGTTAATCGAAACTCTTTCTTTACCAGTGAGATGATCAGTCCTGCCAGAAAGGCGCCTGCCAGAAAGATCATTTCCCAGTGGCCGGGTTTACTGATCTTATCAAAATAAGCATTGCCTGTGGTCCCGGTAAGCAGGTCTGCCACATAAGGATAACTGGTTGATGCACCCACAGGCCGGTTGGTGGTTGCTTTCAGGAAGACAAGTACTTCCAGTAAAGCCAGTCCGGCGCCTGAGTAAAGCCAACGCATATTTTTACTTTTTTCTGCTTTTTGTAACCAGAAGGAGAGAGCCATAAAAAATGCTCCGGTAAGAATGACCAGAAACCAGTACAAAAAACCGTTGCCAAAAAGGGAACTGAAGGATATTTTTCCCAGGTCAGGACCCAGGATGGGTTGGATAGCAGGTAATGCCAGGGTGAAGGCCCACCCTCCCAGCAAGCCTCCTATGATGCCTGTCAGTGCATCCAGCGATCCTTCTCCTAACGAAATAGCCAGGGTCCCCGGGCAATAGCCGAGGATTGCCATGCCTGCCCCGAAGATCAGTCCCCCAAGGATAATCCCTCCTGCAACAAAAGGTTTGATATGCCATGATGCAAGCCCCAAAGCGATAAGTATTCCCAGAAGGATAGCACCCAGACCGATGGCAAAGGCAATGGCTTTGGCTACCGAAAGATCCTCCAGGGTGGCCATACCGCTAATGGTGTCATAACGGTTCAGCCTGGCATATTGCAGGATAGCACCGAAAAGAAACCCGAAAAAGAATATTAATACAAACATGATTCAGAAATATTATTTTTGTTTTGTAAGGACAGCAAGATAAAAAAATAGCCCCGTATTAGGGCTATGTCTTGTGAATTTTTTTTTGTCAGCTTATTAACCTTTTTTTAGCGGACAGGTATTGATACCGAATATTGCATACAACGGACAAAAGCTCACAAAACTGGTGAGAAGCAGGATGACTGCTACAACCAATAGCACAATGCCCCATATGCCGGTAATGGCGTGGGTGAAATAAAGTACCCCCAAGACAACAGCCAGAATTATCCTGATGATAGTATCGGCTTTTCCTACATTTTTTTTCATGACCTTAAAATTTAAATTTGATATTTATATATATCTTATCTTATGGTCTAACCGGAACTTTTTAAAAACAGAAAAAATGCCGGATTTACATAGACAGCCACAAAGGTATAGGTGCGCATTTTATTTTATTGTGACAATAGTTACCAGATTTTATATCATTATTACCATAATAATTTGATGATTTCTTCCCGGTTCCTGCATTTTAAATTATTTTTGATGGTCAGCTTCTTTGAAGTTTTTTTAACATATTTAATATGGAAATAATAATACTTATGTCGGTGGTTACGGATACTACCACCAGAATCCGGCTGACGGACGAAGGGTTGCCGAACCTGAAAGAGGTGCAGTGGATCATCAATCCGTGGGATGAGCTGGCGCTGACGCGGGCGCTGGAATTAAAGGAGGATCCCGGCAATGCTGTGGATAAGGTTACTGTAATGCATGTGGGTTCGGCCAATCATGAGCATGTAGTACGAAAGGCTCTTGCCATGGGTGCCGATGATGCTATTCGCATCGATGCTGAGCCCATGGATTCATGGGATACGGCCTTTCGACTGGCTGAAGTATTAAAGAACAGAATGCCTGACCTGATCCTGGCAGGTATCGAATCAAGTGATTATAACGGAGGGGCTGTAGGGGGTCTGGTTGCAGGGTTACTGGATATTAGTTCCGTATCAGCTATTTCCGGCCTGCAGTTACAGGGAGGAGAGATAACCGTTATCCGGGATAGGGAGGGAGGCCGGGAAACACTCCGGACCGGTCTGCCTCTTTTGGCTGTTGTTCAGAAGGGCATTGCCAAAGAACCCAGGATGCCATCCATGCGGG
>WFSC01000444.1 GCA_015486185.1 Bacteroidales bacterium
ATTTTTTATGCAACCTGATCATGTATTCATCCCGGTGGGTTTTAGCCAGGATGGAGGCTGCTGCAATGGATGCATACTTCCCGTCACCTTTGATGATGCATTGCCAGGGAATATTTTGGTAAGGAATGAAGAATTTTCCATCAACAAGAAGGAACGCCGGCGGATCAGGCAGTTTACGGATAGCATTATGCATGGCAGCATAAGAAGCTCTGAAAATATTTATTTCGTCAATTTTCCTGTTATCTATCATAGCTACTGCCCAGGCCATAGCCTGTCTTTCGATTTCTGTTCGCAAAGCTTCTCTTTTTGCCGGAGAAAGTTTTTTTGAGTCGTTTAACCCTGGAAGATCGTAATGTTCGGGAAGGATAACAGCAGCAGCTACTACCGGTCCGGCCAGACAGCCCCTGCCGGCTTCGTCGAGGCCTGCTTCTGTTCCGGGGGTTTTAAAAAAAGGTTTGAGCATGAGAGGGAATTATTTTTTTGCCACCTGTTGAATGATCTTCCAGACTTTGTCAGCGGTACGATCCCAGCTAAAGTTTGCTACCCGTTTTGTACCTTTTACGGTCAATTGTTTTCTCAGCCCGGGGTCGGTAATGATTTTATCCATGGCGTGGCTGATGGTTTTTTCGGAAAAAGGATCGACATACAGGGCTGCATTGTTACAAACTTCGGGAACAGCGGTAGCATTTGCAGCGATCACAGGGACCTCACTGGCCATGGCCTCGATGAGGGGGATGCCGAAACCTTCGAAATAGGAAACAAAAACCAACGCTTCTGCAGAGGCAAGGATCCTGTGGGTGTCTTCCCCGGATAGTCCACCCAGAAGGATGACATCCCGGGCGTATTTCATGGTCCGCATAACCTTATTGATATCCCTGGTACCGAACATGGGACGGCCTGCTATCACAAGTTTGAAGGCTTTGGTTGAAGTGGCACGGAACAAATCAAAGGCTTTGAGAAGACGGGGGATGTTTTTTCGTGGAAGTAAAGAACCGATATGGACAAAATAAGGAATACCTCCCGTAAAACGATTCCGGGTCTCCTCTTTAGACTTATCCGGAAGCGGGCTGAAAATCTTATTGACTCCATTGTATGTGACGCTGATCTGATCAGGTGATATGTTAAACAGGTTTATGATATCGTGCCTGGAAAATTCGGATACCGTAATAATATGGGAGGATTCCCGGGCGAATAACGGGAAAAAGTGGCGGTAATAATAACTTACACTTTTGGGCAGTTCTTTAGGATAATGCATGAAATTCAGGTCGTGGATAACAGCAACCCGGGGAGTTTCTATGCCAAGAGGGATAAAACCGTCAGGTGACAGAAGAAGATCTACCGGATGAGCTCTCAGATATTTTTTAAGGCTGAACTGAAACCAGATATGCCACAGCACAGGATGCCTGGCAGAGGGTTTCAGGACCACAGGCCGGATATTTTCCGCATAAATAAATTCCTGATCCCAGGGGCGGTCAAAGAAAAAATAGAAAGTATGCTCGGGATGTTGCCGGACGATACGACTGACCACTTCGTGGGTAAACCATCCAATGCCATCCAGTTTACCGGGGATCAGAAAGCGGGTATTTATGGCGATCTTCATGAAGGGCTCTTTTCTGTTTATCAGGCTTTATTACTTTTGCATGTAAAATAAACCAAAATTGGGATTGAAAAAAAAGTTTTTTTCGAATCTTATTTTGCTCGTCTCGCTGAATCTGCTGGTTAAGCCTTTCTGGATATTCGGGATTGACCGTACTGTACAGAATGTTGTGGGAGCAGATGCCTATGGCTTTTATTTTTCCCTGTTCAGTTTTTCCTTGTTATTGAATATCCTGCTGGATGCCGGTACGACCAATTACAACAACCGTGTCATATCCCGCGATCCGGAGAAGCTTTCCCCATGGTTTTCGCAGTTGTTTCTGATCCGGCTATTGCTGGCTGTGGTGTATGGTGTGGTTTCCTTTAGCCTTGCTTTTATACTGGGATATTCGGACAAGCAGCTTCATTTGCTTGTTTTTTTGGTCCTGAATCAGTTCCTGGCATCTTTGATCCTTTTCTTTCGGTCGAATATTACCGGTTTGCATCTTTTTAAGACCGATAGTGTTCTATCAATTGCTGATCGTGTCCTGATGATCCTGTTGGTTGGGATTGTTTTATGGGGGCATGTGACAGGTGAACCTTTCCGGATAGAGTGGTATGTTTATTTGCAATCGGTTTCCTATGGTATAGTGGCTGTCGTTGCATTTTTTCTGGTGCTTGGCCGGACAGTTTTCTTCAGGCCGCGGCTTGATAAGGTGTTCTTTCTCAGGATCATCCGGGAGAGTTTCCCGTTTGCCATGCTGACTCTTTTGATGGCTTTGTATTACCGGGTTGATTCGGTGATGCTGGAACGTATGTTGCCCGACGGAGCCCGGCAGGCAGGTATTTATGCCCAGGCCTTCAGGATACTGGATGCGTTTGTTATGTATGCCTATCTCTTTTCGGTGATCCTGCTGCCTTTGTTTTCCCGGATGATCAAGGAAAATAAGCCGGTGGCGGAATTGCTGCGGTTTGCTTTTTTACTAATGATGATCCCCGTATTGATCCTGGGTATTACCACTATTATTTACCGTTATCCTGTGATGGATCTGTTATATCTGAAACATACAGATGTGTCAGCCAATGTGCTGGGGTTGCTGATGGGTGCCCTTATCTTTGTTTCATCCGGCTATCTGTTTGGGACCCTGCTTACAGCAAGAGGAGATGTTAAGCTTCTGAGCCGTCTGGCAGCAGGAGGTTTTCTTCTGAACATCCTGATGAATGCAATTTTGATACCCAGGTATCATACCATCGGAGCAGCCTTTGCCAGTCTGGTTACGCAGGCAGGGATAGGGGTCGCCCAGATCATTATGGTACATAAACGGTTTCATATTACCCTGAGCCGGATGATTCCGTTTCGTACCTATATTTTTATTGCCTTGATCATTATTACCGGTTTGATCATATATGGCTCCGGGATGAAGCCCTGGATCGGATTTCTTGTTCAGACAGCCATTGCCCTGTTCCTGGCTGTCCTGATAAAACTTATTCCCTTAAAGCAAATGCTTGTGATTCTTGTTTCTGAAGAAAAAGAATGATGGAAGAGGGGAAAATGGGAGAATGGCTTAATGGGATCGGCAGGGGGAAGGCAGCTTTGTTTAATGTGTCAGGTTTTTGGCGGCGGAATGCCAGAAAAAGCCTGCCACGATCACCCCGGTTATAACCCCGAGGGTGTTCGAAAGCATGTCAGCATAGGTGAATGATCTCCCGGGGATCAAAAGCTGATGGTATTCGTCGCCGACAGCAATTAATATTCCAATGGCCAGGGTATAAACCAGGATCTTCTTCAAAGAAAAGGGTAGTTTTTTAAATTGCCAGGAAACCATCAGAAAAGACAAAGCCAAATACTGGAGCCAGTGAAGCAGATGGTCTGTCCGGAAGGTCCATCCCGAAATGGAGATTTTGGGAGTGTTCAGATTGGGAACGGAAGATACCATTATGACAAGAGATATCCATATCCAGAAAAAATTCCGGTAGTACCGGGCTGACCGGGAAATAAAATATGAATAAAGTCTGATCATTTTATATTTTATACCAGGTAGGCGGTTAAGAAACGTGTAGTCGTAAAAACGAGGACAAACCTACATAATTTTTTTCATGCAAATATACTCAGACAGTTTTAAAAAATGGTTCTATGTCGATTTGTGGGCTTTCGCCTTTCCGCTATCAGTAAGGAAAGACCCCGGGGGAAGGTTGGGAAAGGGTTTGCTGAAATAAAAAACCGGGAAGCTTTTACCTCCCGGTAGATAAAATCGTTATTAGTATCTGTCAGTGGCTGTCATAAAAGATATTGCTCCGGGTTACATAATAGGAATTATGGTCATTATAAATGCCGTTCCAATCGCCGTTTCCCGGTGAAGTGCTATTGCCATCGGCGTTGGTATCTCCCTTACGGGTATCATCTTTGAAAGAGGTAAAAGCAACGCCGGTGCCACCATGATTTACCAGGGCCGAAGGACCATCTGTAAGATTAAGCGTACTGCCTGAGGCGATGAACTTAAGCACCACATTATTTCCGAGTGTAAGGGAAACCCCGGTTTCTATCCAAAGATCATTATCCTCAATAACAAAAGCCACTTCTGTTTCCTGCCATTTCAGGTTACGGCTGAAATCATTGGAGCTGTTGTAAAAAATAGCATTATACTTGTTATGCTGGCTTCCGTCTTTGCTTTGAAAAATATTTGAATCATCAATGTCGTAGTTTGGTCCGATGGACAGAGGAATAATGTTATCGTAAAAACGGTTCCCCTGGATTACAGTGCCTGTACGGGCTTCTTCTGCTGAAAGGGCTCCGTCCCAGAAGTCCCCGACTTTCCCGCCTTTGTTGTGGGCAAAAACACAGTGGGTCACTGTAGCCCGCGAGTCATAAAGTTCAAGGGTCCCTTTGTAGGAGCCACCCCCTCCATAATAAAAATGGCAATAATTGAAAGTGGATCCCTGGGCTCCGTTAGTGTTTATTTCGTTCCAGTCACCGGCTCCCGGTGTTGAGGAACTCCCATCCCCATTTGTATCTCCGCCATGATCATCATCTTTGAAAGAAGTGAATATAATAGGATTGGCTGACGTTCCGGACGCATTTATGGTTCCGTTGTCCCCCAATGTCAGATCAGGACCTTTGGAAGGATTGAATTTAATAATGGTCCCGGGTTTAATAGTTAATGTGTTTTCTACATAAAAATCCCAGGCTTCGATAACATAGATCGAATCGCCGTACCATGTTGTGGGAACCGTGATATCATTCGTAATGATTACGATATTGGAATGTCCGGCAGGAGGTTCTGTTTTATCTTTTTTACAGGATGATCCTGCCAGGATCAATCCGGTAAAGAGCAAAATCATTATACTTTTTTCCGGTTTCATATTAAATAAATTTTAATGGTTTGAAAAATAGGAAGAAAACTGTTTTAAGGTAGTATTATTAGTACGAAAAAAAATACAGAAAGTTTCTTCCCGGTATAGAATATCCTTATGAAATATCCATGAGTAATAAAATAACACACCAACCGCGATGAATATATATCTTAGTGGCAAATTTAG
>WFSC01000445.1 GCA_015486185.1 Bacteroidales bacterium
AAAGTGGGCTTTCTGATATGTTTCGATCTGCTGTTCGAAGACCTGCGGGATGCTTATGCCAACCTTAAACCGGACATGCTGATCTTTTCCGCCCGGTATCACGGGGGGATCATGCAAAGCACGTGGGCTTACACTACCCGGTCATGGTTCGTGAGCAGTGTGGAAGATCCTCCCAGATTGCCTTCTGAGGTCTATGATCCGCTCGGACATCGTGTGGCATCCACCAACAATTATCAGGAGTCGGTGGTGGCCACTATCAATCTGGATGCCGATCTTGTTCATCTGGACATGAACTGGGAAAAACTGGATTCGTTGAAACAAAAATACGGACGACAGGTCTCCATTTTTGATCCTGGCTATATCGGGGCGGTGCTGGTCTCCAGCAACAGCGATAAGGTAAGTGTACAGGAAATGTTAAAAGAGTTCGGCATAAAGGATTGGGACGATTATTATTCCCGTTCGGTGAAATATCGTAATGAACATCTTAAAAAATAATCAGAAAGGAGAAAAATATGAAAAGCATGAGTGAATATTTTATGTTTTCTAAAGATGTAAAGAGAGAAGAGATCGCTCCGGGGGTATATCGTAAGATCATGGGCTGGACACCGGAGCTTATGATCATTCATGTGGATTTTGGGGAGAAAACGGCTTTCCCGCCACACAGCCATCCCCATGTGCAGATCACGTATGTTGTGGAAGGACGCTTTGAGATAGAGATCGACAAAGAAAAAAGCATTTTGAGCAAGGGAGATGTTTATGTGGTGCCGGGAAATACCATGCATGCTGTCAAATGTTTGGAAAAAGGCGTTTTACTCGATACTTTTTCGCCGGCACGGGAAGATTTTTTGAATGATATGTGATCGTGCCGAAAGAGTGGTTCAGGATTTTCTGAAATACCGGAACGGAGTATTTCCTGTCTGCGGGATATAAATAGTGACATAAACTATAATAAATAAAGGAGGACAATAATTATGGATATGACACCCAAATTTACCGGCGAAGGGCTGGTACGTGAATTTACAAGTAATAAATTGCATGTGCGTGAGTATGAAAACCGAGATCTGCTGGGAAAAGATTCTGCACAGGCAGTGGCAGATATCATGAACCGGGTAATTGCGGAAAAGGGAAAGGTGAGGATGGTTTTTGCATCTGCGCCTTCCCAGAACGATTTTCTCAGTTATCTGAAAGACCGGGATGATGTTGACTGGTCAAAGGTTTATGCATTTCATATGGACAATTATGTAGGGTTACCGATGGATCATCCCCAGTCGTTCAGCCAGTTTCTGGTGGATCGATTATTTAAGTTCAAACCAGAAGCTCATTTCTTCCCTATCAATAGTGCCGCAGAGGATCCGGATGAGGAGGTCAGAAGATACAAATCACTTTTGCTGGAAGCACCCATCGATATCATGATCCTGGGCATCGGCGAGAGTGGCCACCTGGCGTTTATTGATCCGCCTTTCTGTGATTTTGACGATCCTGCTTTCTTCAAATTATCTCCTTTGGATGAAGAGACCCTCATCCAGCAGGTGCATGACGGGTGCTTCGAGAAAGTGGAAGATGTGCCGACCAAAGCTTATACGCTCACGGTGGCTGCCTGTCTGTCGGCAGACTTTACCATTGCTCACGTGCCGACCAAGTTAAAGGCCAAAGCTATCAAAGCAGTGGTGGAAGGTCCGGTGACCGAGAAAGTACCCGCTTCCAAATTGCAGGAAAAAGAAAATGCATGGTTGATGATCGACCGGGATTCAGCTTCATTACTAACCAGGTAAAATCTTTTAGTTATGGGAAAAAAAACAGATCAAGAGCGTCCATTTTTGTTCAGCGATATTTTGGGAGATCAGGAAGATTATGATACGAGCCAACATCCTGATCTGATACAAAAACTGTATGAACAATACCGCAAAGATATTTTTGATGAGTTTTTGCCTTTCATGAAAGAACACATCATTGACTGGGAGTATGGAGGTTTCCTTTGCAATACAGATCGTGACGGTACCCATGTGAATACGAATAAAAGGACATGGTATGAAGGTAGGGGGATCTGGGTTTATTCATTCCTTTACAATTATATAGATCCCAATCCGGAATACCTGAAGATTGCGCAAATGTCTGCTGATTTCATCCTTCCTACCATGCCCGAAGGGAAGAAGTTATGGACTCCCTGGTTCACGCGCGATGGCAAGCCCCTCGGAGGTGAAGACACCGAGTTATACAGCGACTTGCATGTGGCGGAGGGCCTGGCGGAGTTCGCCAAAGCTACCGGCGATGAGAAATACTGGGATCTTTCCAAAAAGATCCTGATGAAATGTATGGATATTTATGATAATCAGCCGGGGTATGGGATAGATGCTCATTTCTATCAGTTTCAGGTGAATGAGAAAAAAAGATGGGAGGGTGTTGACCAGCCGCGGATCATAGGTCACTGGATGGATCTGACATTCCTTACAACAGAGTTGCTGAAAGTGAAAGACGATCCGGAGGTTAAGAAGATCTCCGACCGCTGTCTGGATGCCGTTCTTAACAAGCATTACAATCCCCGGTATGATCTGATCAATGAGTATTTGAACCATGATTTCTCCAGGATAGATAGCCCGCAAGGCGAGGAGGTGACGGGGCATGTGCCTGAGACACTCTGGATGATCATGTATGAGGCAATACGCCGTGACGATCAGGAAACCTTTGACAGGGCTGCCAAAATGCTCAAACGGCATATAGAAGTTCTTTGGGATGATGTCTATGGCGGGGCTTTCCAGGGATTGATGGATGTGGATGCCAACGAATTCGATCTTACGAAAGCCTTGTGGGTGCAGGATGAGATACTGGTAGGGCTCATGGCTGTGATCGAAAGATCGGATAAAGCCTGGGCCAAGGAGTGGTTCAGGAAAGTGTATGACTGGATCCAGGGGAAATGTTCCCTGAGGCAATATGGCTATTCTCTCTGGATGTTGTATGGTGACCGGAAGATGACTTTTACCGAACATTCCGACCGCATAGGCAACTATCACCATCCCCGCCAGATGTTATTGAATTATCTGGCTCTGGAAAGAATGATCAAGGCCGGAAGAGGCTTCTGATATCCATG
>WFSC01000446.1 GCA_015486185.1 Bacteroidales bacterium
AGGTTATACCCCTTGAACCAATGAGGTTTGGCTAATCATCTCGCCCAACAACTTCAGCGCCTTATCTATACTATCTATACCCGGTACCGTAAGGATAAGTTTTTCGTTTTTTTCTTTCAGTTGAAAATGATGTGACTTTTTCTGGATATAAAAAAGCAGGTTTCTGAAGATATCCGAGCTGTAAAAAGGAGAATTCCTATCGGTAATAAAAGTCGCCCGTAACTGATCCTGTTTCAGTACAACCCTTTCCATGCCCAGTTGCATGGCTTTCCAACGGATACGTACTATATCAATCAATGATCTTGCCGGTGGCGGCAACGGTCCGAAACGGTCTTCAAGCATCTGCTCAAAAGTCAGTAAATCTTTCTCGTTATTCAGGTTGTTCAACTGCCGGTATAGTTTCATTTTCTCCGTGATATTACTGATATAATCATCCGGGAACATCACGCTTATATCTGTTTCTACCCGAGCATCCTGCAAAAAAACCTGTTCTGACGGGAGCAGTTTTTTGCTGTTTTCCTGCCCGGCAAACACATTTTTAAATTCTTTTTCTTTCAGTTCCTGCATAGCTTCCTTCAGAATACGCTGATAGGTTTCGAGACCGATATTGGCAATAAAGCCGCTCTGCTCCGCTCCCAGCAAATTACCTGCGCCCCTGATATCCAGGTCCTGCAGGGCAATATTAAACCCGCTGCCCAGCTCGGAGAACTCGGCTAATGCCTTCAAGCGGCGGCGGGCTTCAGGTGTCACTACTGAAAGCGGTGGTGCCAGTAAATAACAGAACGCCTTTTTATTCGATCGTCCCACCCTGCCTCGCAACTGGTGCAGATCACTCAGGCCAAAATGTTGTGCATTGTTGATAAAAATGGTGTTGGCATTGGGAATATCCAACCCCGACTCAATGATGGTGGTTGCCACCAGCACATCAAATTCTCCACGGATAAATCCGAGCATGACAGATTCCAGTTTGCGGGCTTCCATTTGTCCGTGGGCAATCCCTATGCTGATATTAGGAACAATATCCCCGATCTTCTTCGCTACTTCTTCAATATTATCTACCCGGTTATGGATAAAAAACACCTGTCCTCCGCGGTTTAGCTCATACTCGATTCCCTCACGGATGATCGTCTCATTGAAACGGTGCAATTCGGTAATAATAGGATGCCGGTTCGGGGGAGGTGTATTGATAATGGACAGATCACGGGCCCCCATGAGTGAGAACTGCAAGGTACGCGGGATAGGGGTAGCCGTCAGTGTCAGTGTATCCACCTCAGCCCGCATTTGTTTAAGTTTTTCTTTGGCTGCCACGCCGAATTTCTGTTCTTCGTCGATGATCAGCAATCCCAGGTCTTTGTATTTTACATCCCTGCTGATCAGCCGGTGGGTACCAATAATGATATCTATTTTCCCTTCTGCCAGCCTTTTCAATGTATCCCGCTGGTCAGCCGTTTTTTTGAGACGGCTGATAAAATCGACGGTAGCAGGAAAATCCTTTAGCCGCTCCGAGAAAGTACGAAAATGCTGCATAGCCAGAATCGTGGTAGGTACCAGTACGGCCACCTGTTTGCTGTCAGCGACCGCCTTGAAAGCGGCCCTGATAGCCACCTCTGTTTTACCGAAACCCACATCCCCGCATACCAGCATATCCATCGGATGAGAAGCTTCCATACCTTCCTTCACCTTCTGTGTAGCAGTTACCTGATCGGGCGTGTCTTCATAAAGAAAGGAAGCCTCCAGTTCCTGCTGCAGATAGCTGTCGGGTGAAAAGGCAAAACCCGGTTTCTCCATACGTTTGGCATACAGAGCGATCAGCTCACGGGCAATATCCTTTACCCGGTTTTTTGTCTTCTCCTTCATGTTTTTCCAGGCCTTACTACCCAGCTTATGAACTCTCGGCGGGATGTTGTCCTTCCCTTTATATTTGGAGATACGATGCAGGCTGTGTATGCTGACATACAAGATGTCCTGATCCTTATAGACCAGTTTCACCACCTCCTGTATTCGACCATTATTATTGATAC
>WFSC01000447.1 GCA_015486185.1 Bacteroidales bacterium
CCATTTTGTGCCATCACCCATGGTATCTCCTTCTAAAGTTAATGATGCCTTTATATCTACCGGGTCCCCCTCTTTCAGCTGACCGGTAGATTGCACTATAAAAACCTTGCGCATATATCCATAGGATGATCCAAAACCCCAGGATGTGGGTATATTGTAACATAAATGCCCCCATTGAGTATCCAAACAATAGGGAGCCGTTGGGCCATTTTGATTCCTCGCCCCCGTTAAACAGGATATTTCCTGATCATTAACATCTGCCACCACACCTCCCCATGAACTCTTATATCCATTCGGAGGATTGGAACATCCAAACGATGACATGTCATACACGCCATGGGGTCCTGGAAAATCAAATTTAGGAAGCTGTCCGCATAACAATAAAACATTAGAAGGATATCCCCACGAACGGTAACCATGTGCCAAAAAAACACCGGACGACCTTTCATCCTGGCCGGTAGAATAACCACCATAAGGACCCGGATCGGCAACTCCCTGCGATGTAACAAACCCGTATTCACTATATACTTCTCCATAGGAATAATCAGGCACTGTTAACTCCTGCTCCTGGGCAGCCAGGGGACTCATGTAAGGTGATAACCATAAGAATGCCCCGGATAACATCAATAGTACAAGTATTTTTTTCATGATAAAAAAGTTAATGAATGTGACAAAAGTTTTATATTATCCCTTACACGTTGTATTACAGCAACGCATTACATCTTCACAAACTCCACCCGCCGGTTGTTGGCCCGGCCTTCAGGGGTGTCATTGGTATCGACGGGTCTGGTCTCACCAAAACCTTTCGTAGAGAGACGGTCGGCAGCAATTCCCATCTTTACCAGTTGGTCCTTGACGGCGGCAGCCCGCTCCTCGGAGAGCTTCTGGTTGAATTCCGCATCCCCTACATTGTCGGTATGTCCTTCGATGCTGAGCCGGATATCGGGATGGTCCTTCATCATCGTATAGATCTTGTTGATCACCCCCATCGACTCGGGACGCAGGGTGGCCTTTCCGGTCTCGAAACGGATGCCGTTGCTCACGATCTTCCCGTCCTGCAGGAAACGGTCGTAATATTTCACGCCGCCCTTGGCGATCCTGACATTCTTTACATAATAAAGATTGTCATTGCCTGCGTGGTAAGTATATAATGTGATCCCTTTAGGATCAAAATCGATTCGTGGAATATTGATCAGGCGGGTATCATCCATGTAGGCTTTCAGCTTGCCCTTTGTGTAAGCAATTGACACATGCATCCACCTCGGTGCGGGAGCAGCCCCGGGATATTCGCTGGATGATTGTGCAAAAGAAAAACTATTATCATTAATATCCAGATCTGTATATCCTGTGGGACTTCCCGATTTCTGGTTTTTTTTGTCATATAAATAAACATCAAACGAACCGCTCCCCGGATAGTAGAGATCGAACTCAACGGTAAAGACATCCGGAAGATAGTCTTTCTGTGGTTCGTCCATATAGGGAACGATACCGGGTTCGCCGCCACGGAACATGATTACTTTGGCCCCGCCGAATTCTGCCACCTCCACGTTTCCACGGACCAGGTCCCAACGGGAGGGAAACTCACCGTTTTCCTCCCCTTCCAGGTTATCCTCGAAGATCACCACGTCGCCCGGCACGAAATCATATTTTGCCCAGACCAGGGCAGGTGCAGCTTTACCAGCCTCCCCTTCTTTCGTCTGTGTTCCGCCAGTATTGGTTCCTTCCCCCTGCTGAGCCGGAGCGTTGGCATCCGTTTTCGTATCCGCACCTTTGGTCTTTTTTTTCTTCTTTCCAAAAAGCTTGTTCAGCCCTTCATCGATCTTTTTATCGATCTCTTCATTGGTCTTTTCGGTGGTTTTTTTCTTTACCGGGATATGGATCTGGCCCTGCAGGGATACCCCGCCGACCAGGATCATGACAAGTGATAACAGATATAATTTTTTCATGGAAGTACCGGATTAATTATACCCCGTTAAAATAGTGACAAACCACCGGAACGGAAATCCCATAAAGATGGGATATTTGAAGTGCGCTAAAGTGCCTGGAGTGCCTAAAGTGCCTAAAGTACCTAAAGTGCCTAAAGTTAAAAGTTAAGGGATCAGGGTGCTGGGTAGACGGTGGCTTCACAGCACCGCCCAACGTATTTCTGCTTTTCTCCTCCGGATGGCTTTTTGGTATTTGTATCCGGGATATCCCAGGACCAGGGAGATGACGATATCATCACCTGCCGGTATTGAAAAAAGCTTTTTTAACTCCGGCACCTTATTGACGGCTGCCGGCACGATCTCGTTCATCGCAGCCCCCAGTCCC
>WFSC01000448.1 GCA_015486185.1 Bacteroidales bacterium
GGTTTCAGGTTTCAGGTTCCAGGTTACAGGTTCACTTTGTTCTTGTCTCTTGTCTTAACTTTTCCGTACTTTTCAGACTCTTACCACTTTTCAGACTTTTCGACTCACTACTCATCTCTCATCGCTTTTTCGCATCATCTCTTCATCTCTTCCTGCCTACCGGCAGGCAGGTATCGCTTCATCACTTGCCCGCCGATCCCGATAGCTATCGGGATTAGCGAAGGCGGGGCTCCCTACTCCCTACTGCCTATTCCTTACTCCTTACTAATCCGTGTAATCCGTCATAATCCGTGTAATACGCGTTTCCCATGGTTTACATTTTCTCCAGCCAGGCAGGGAAAAAAGGATCAGTGAAAAAATAAATATTCCCTTTTTTTTCCAAAACCCCATCTTTGATAAAACGTTCTACAGCCCGCTGGACAGAAGATACGGCATGTAAGCGGTATTTCTCTATATATCCCGCATTAAATATATTTTTATTGTCCTGAAGTATCGCATGCAGGACTTTCTTCTGATGAGCAGTAAGGTCTTCATAATAAGAAAGGTAGTAATCATTCTGGTTTATCAGGATCTTTTCAATAGCTGCATTCAATGTTTTACTGTCCAGTGTTCCGTCATTTTCCAGACTGTGTTCCCAGGCTGCTGAAGCAAGATACTGGACATAGTGCGGCACATTCCCACTCCTGCTGATGATCTCCTGGATGATATCCGGCGTTGCCTCTATTCCGGAATCCCTGAACTTTCTCTCAAGAAATTTCTGCTGCACATCCTCCGGGATCTTCTTCAATTCAAACAATTTACCAAACTGATAAAAAGCCCTGTTCTTACGGGTAAACATATTAAGCAGCATATGTGATCGTGATCCCTGGAACACATAACTAACCTTATCATGGTGGATCATGGAGGCCCGCATTTCCTTTTCAAAATTTTCACCATTCAGATCATTGATCTCCTGAAACTCATCAAATACCACTATCCATGGTTTTCCCCCGGCCAGTTTTTGAGGGAGATCGAGTATCTCATCCAGCGGAAAAGGAGTGGCTTTATTCCAATCCAGGGTAACAAGCGGACGGCCATCCTGATCTATGGAAAAAACAGGTCTGATACTCTTTGTCAATGCTGACAGCTTCCTGATACTCTTCTCCCATGAGGGCATAGCTTCCAATATAGACCTGTAATACAGCTCTGCAAATTTTGAACGGGAATAAACTTTGAAAAAATCAACATAGACTGTCTTATATCCCCTTTTTGACAATTGTTTAAGCAATTTCAGGATCAATGATGTTTTCCCGTATCGCCGGGAGGAGTATATGACAAGACTCTGCCCGGAGGTAAGCCACTGATCAAGATCCTTTAGTTCCTGTTCACGGTCTACGAAATAAGGATCATCAACGGCTATGCCATAGCGGAAAGGATTCTTTTTTGTTTTTTTCTTTGTCATAACTATTACGAAGAAACAAATATACGCATTAATGCGTTACGCTATAATGCGTATTACACAGATTACAGTAGATTACACGGATTAGTAGGCACTGATTATCACCGATTTTAGCGGATTTCACGGATTAATTACATTGGTGTATTAATTATTCTTTTCCATGTAAGACTTGTCTGTCCAAGATTCACCAGCAATCCTATTTCGTAATGGGTTGCTTTAAGATAATTTAATATTTGTGAGATATGGTCCCTGACAATAGATGATGTTGATTTTATTTCGAGGATGATCTTATCGTAACACACAAAATCCGCTACAAAATATTTATCCAGGTAATCTACATCGTAAATGATCCTGATCTTTTTTTGTCTTTCATAAGGGATCTTTTCTTTCGCAAATTCCTTCTCAAGCACTTCCTGATATACAGATTCCAAAAATCCGTTTCCTAATTTTTTATGGACCTGCATGCAAGCGCCGATAATGTTATATGTTTCCTTTTCGTATAATAATCCGGACATGATCTAATCTATGTAATCCGTCAAAATCAATTGACCTTCGATGACCCATATATAAAGCAATGGCCGTACCTCCCACAAGGAAATATTGCTTTGAGAATTTTTTAATAAGAGGGAGTAATTCTGTCTGGTTGCCGGTGAGTATTTCTATGTGCATGCCGTTTAAAATATTCATCAAAATAATGAGCCACCTGAGGAAAGTAGTTCGTACGTTTGCCTGATGTCTGCCTGTAAAAAATATCTGCTACGGTGTCCAGACCCAACAGATCGAATAGTTTTTTTACCGATGTCAGGTCACCGTAATTCAATATGGTCTCCACCAGCAACTCCAGACTTATCTCTTCCTTTTTCTCCTCCGGGGTGTACCAGAAAAGGGAGGCATTTTCGCGTATGAACTGCCTTATTTCAGGATTATTCGTTGTTTCTTTCATGGATTTCCCCAAATTAGTCTTTTAGACTTTTCAACTCTTAAGTTACGAAATATGAAGAATGCTTGAATGAGTGAATGCGTGAATGATTGAAAAACTGGTAATGTGAGAAATACATATATGTTAGTGATGCAGGCATTTGGGTTGAAGGGATTAGGGTTGGAGGGATTAGGGTTGAAGAGATTAGGGAGGTCATAGTGTTTGGGCGCTGCAGCCATAAACATTTGTAAATACCGGATTTTACGAGGACGGCGTAGCCGGCCGGAGTAATCCCATCATTTATCATGTGTCTTTTATCAGCAAGTCTCACCTTCGGCAAATTCTAAATTACAAACACCAAATTCCAAATAATATTCAAATTCCAATATTCAATAAATCAAACAATTATAATATAAATCTGTTTTTAAATTAAATTCTGTTTGGTTATTGGAAATTGATTATTGGAAATTATTTGGGATTTGGAATTTCAGTATTGGAATTTTCTTGGATCCTGTTTCTTGTTTCTTGTATCTTTTTTCTCCTCCTTACTCATTACTCCATACTCCTTACTCATTTCTCATCGCTTCATCACTCCTTACTCCCTACTCCCTACTGCCTACTGCCTACTCCTTACTCCTTACTAATCCGCGCAATCCGTCCCAATCCGTCCCAATCCGCGCAATCAGTGCCCCAATATCCACTGCCAGAC
>WFSC01000449.1 GCA_015486185.1 Bacteroidales bacterium
GTGAATGTATATCTATCAGTTTACTCCCCAACCGTTGTAACACTGGCAGATTCACGGGTGTATCATTTATAAATGCCCTCGATCTTCCGGCAGGCGTCATTTCCCTGCGAACCGTAGTAAGACTTTCATGATCCAGATCATATTCCCTGAAAAAATCCTCCAGTTGATATCTGCGAATATCAAAAGTCGCCTCAACAATACATTTCTTTTCCTTGTCCATCAACACGGAGGTGTCAGCCCTTTTCCCCGTGATCAGATCAAGGGCACCAAGAATAATAGATTTCCCTGCGCCTGTTTCTCCTGAGATAATAGTCAGTCCCGGGCCAAAATCCATTTCCAGCTCATCAATCAATGCATAGTTCCGGATCAGCAATGACTTTAACATATTCTTTTCAGGAATTTAGGGAAGGTAAAACTACTGAAAATAATCCAGAGTAAAAAGATTATTGTCCTTTCAGCATTTTGTCGTACTTCTGCGAATTTGCCGGGTCAATTTCTTTCATAATTACGGCAACACGTGTTTTTTCATCAGGGAAAGATTTGGAAAAAATATTGACAATCTCATCTCTCTTCGCATCCAGTACCATGGTCAGGAACAACATATAAGGATCAGGTTTTGCACGATATACTTTCTGCAATAATTTGAGGCTGTTGGCAATTTCTGCACGCCCGGTATTTAATTCGCTCTCCATGACATCCAGTCCCAAACGATGATAACGGTAAATGAACTCCCTTACCGGAGCATATTTGCTGTCCAGAATATTCTGGATCAACCAGTACCGGTTTTTATTCCTGGATCCTGAAAAGGGTTTCCATCCGGGTTCCACCGCATTTTGTGCATTATTGACTATTTGTTCCGCTTTCTGAAAATAAGGAGTTCCTCCGTCAAGAGAAAAAGAATCATAGTCAAGTCCGATAATAATATAGGCATAATAGGCCAATACGGACGTAAGATTGGAAAGAAAAGCTGATTCGTTGAATTCCAGCGGCTGATATTCCACATAAGTAAACTGGAAGTCATTGTCAACGAAATTGAACATCGTGGTATTATAGGTAGTATTATATACCGGCCTTCTGGATTGTATCTGTATGGTTCCCTTAAATTGATCGGAAGATATCTGTTCCGTAAGGTTGATCAACATGGTGCATTCGATACGTTCATTTACGTCAAACACATTATTGGTCCACACCGTATTGTTCATAAACTCATAGACAGCCTGTTGCAGGGTTTTGAATTTCTCCTGGTACGATCCCTGTATTTTCTGGGCTGAAATAGATATATTACAATGAAGTTCCTGAGCGGTTACCTTTACAGGCAGCAGGAAGATTAAAGCCACCAGAATAAGAAGCGGCCAACGTCTTTTTCTTCTGGATAATCTGTCACTCATCAAAATTGTTGCTTAATAAAATTCAGAATATCCTGTGCCACCTCTGTTTTGGCTTTTAGCGGATATTCCTTCCTGTTGCCGGATTTATCAATGATCGTAACCTTATTGGTATCATATCCAAAACCGGCTCCCTCATCCCTGAGCGAATTAAGGACGATAAAATCAAGGTTTTTCTTTTTTATTTTGATCAGGGCATTTTCAAGTTCATTCTCTGACTCGAGGGCAAATCCGATAAGCATTTGTTTTTTGGTTTTTCTTTTACCCAGCTCGGCAGCAATATCTTTTGTCGGCCTGAGATGTAGTACCAACTCTTTCTTTTCTCTTTTTATTTTCCGATCCGATTTTTCCACCGGGGTAAAGTCAGACACGGCCGCCGCCAGAATAGCGACATCACTCTCCGGAAACACCTGAGTGGCTGCCCGGTACATTTCTTCAGCAGAGACCACCCGGATCACTTTTATCTTATTCGGGATAGAAATATCGTTCCCCGGCCCCAGGATAAGTGTGGCTTCAGCACCCATCTGGACAGCTTTCTCAGCCAGGGCTATTCCCATTTTCCCGGATGAATGATTGCCAATGAACCTCACCGGATCAATTGATTCATAGGTAGGACCGGCAGTAATAAGGATCTTCTTTCCTGCCAGCTTGTTTACCTTCTTCGGATGAAGAGAAAAGAAACTCATCAGTTCCAGCACAATTTCATCAGGTTCCATCATTCTGCCAGGACCTGAAAGTCCACTGGCCAACACTCCTTCCGGAGATTCAAGAATATAAACATTTCTTTTCCGCAAAATATCCAGATTCTCCTGCGTTGCAATATGATCGTACATATCCACATCCATAGCAGGAGCGATCATCACCGGTGAACGGGCCGACAGATAAGTGGTCAGCAACAGGTTATCGGCTATCCCCCGGGCCATTTTTGCAATGGTATTGGCCGAAGCAGGAGCAATCAGAAAAATATCAGCCCACAAACCAAGATCAATATGACTGTACCATTTGCCTGACTGCGGATTGAAAGGATCGCTGTAAATACGATTCCGGGAAAGTACCGAAAGAGTAAGGGGAGTAATGAAGTCCTTTGAGGAAGGTGTCATGATGACTTTTACATCCGCCCGCTCTTTTCTTAACAGGCGTATCAGGTAGGCCGTTTTATAGGCAGCTATACTTCCCGTAACACCCAATAGTATTTTCTTTCCCTTTAGCATAAGTTCATTTATGATTGTGACTCAACAGGAGTCTCCTCAGCAAACCTATAATATATCTTTCCTTCCTTAAACTCCTCAAGGGCTATAGATGTAGGTTTGGGAAGCCGTTCATAAAATTTGGAAATTTCTATCTGTTCCTTATTTTCCATCACCTCTTCCAGATTATCCGTATAATATGAAAATTCTTCCAGTTTCTTGTTCAGTTCCTGCTTTAGATCCAAAGCAATCTGATTGGCCCTGCGTGAACAAATAACCACCGTTTCGTAAATATTTCCCGTTTCCTGGTCCAGCTTGTCAATGTCCTGGGTTACCGTAGTTACCGGTGCTTTAATTCGTTTGTAATCCATTTTATTTTGATTTTATGTTTTCTATTTCAGACTTAAATAATTGTTGCAGCTATTATAGATCTTTTTTGCCTCCTTAATATAATGGCTTTTAGGAAATTCATCGATAAATGAATAGTAATCATCCACGGTTTCCTGAAATCTTTCCGGCTGTTTTGACCTGACACTGTTCAAGGCATACATATATTTTGATTTCAATCTCAAAAACATAAGTTCTTCGCGGTATTTGGTGTCCGGATAATCTTCCAGACTGTTCCCGATAGCAACAACTGCCGCTTTATAATCTTCCAGTCTGTAATACAATTTTGCACTTAAGTAAGACTTCTCTGCCAGTTTTTCCTGTAACTCTTTTGAAAGCTTGTCACATTGTTCATTGTATTTGCTGTTCGGAAATTTAGTCTTATGCAGGGCAAAGGCATTCAATGCGTTATAGGTATTGGTCTGATCCAGTTCGGGACGGGGAGACAACTTATAATAACAATACCCCATCAGAAAATCCGCATCATCCGCATGATCACTGGTAAGATATGTTCTGACAAACGTTTCGAAATAATGGCCTGCCATCACATAATCACCCATCTCATAATAACATTTTGCATGCAGATAATCCAGCTCTTCCGACTTGTTCGTTCCACGGTAATGAGGAAGGATCTTTTCGATAAGACTGGCTGCCTGGGTATATTTCCCCTTGGCATAAAACTCTTTTGCTTTTTTATAGATCAACTCATTATCCTGGCTTTTCATAAGCTTATCATACTCTCCACAGGATGATAAAACCAGAATAAGGCTGATGATAAAAAAGGAAAAGTAGATTTTGTTATTTCGTACAACCATATTTCCCGTTGTCGTTTTTAGCCCTGTTGCTCCCAAGAGATAATCTGAAAAAATAAACGTGCAAAATTAATGAATATTTTTTAACTGACATCTTTTAATCGCAAATAACGTACCAAAAGATTTTTTCTTTTTTATCTGAAAAATAAAAAGATTACATTTGCGGAAATTTAAAACCAACAAAATCTACTGACGTGGACTTATTTGACAAACTGATCATTGACAACACTTCTCTCGGGAAATATCATGAGATAGCTGACGGATACATGATGTTTCCCAAGCTCGAAGGAGAGATTAAACCCTGGATGAAATTCAGGGGCAAAGAAGTGCTTACATGGAGTCTGAATAATTATATCGGGCTGGCCAATCATCCTGAAATACGTAAAGTGGATGCAGAAGCTGCCAAAGAATGGGGATTGGCCTATCCCATGGGAGCCAGAATGATGTCCGGCCATACTTCCCTGCATGAAGAACTGGAAGAAAAACTGGCTTCGTTCGTACATAAGGAAAGTGCTTATCTTCTGAATTACGGTTATCAGGGAATGTTATCCATCATAGACAGCCTTGTTGACCGGAAAGACGTTATTGTTTATGATTCCGAATCCCATGCCTGTATCCTTGACGGACTACGTCTGCATATGGGAAAACGTTTTGTTTTCCAGCACAATGACATGGATAATCTGGAAAGACAACTAAGACGCGCCACGCGTCTTTCCAAAATAACCGGCGGAGGGATCCTCGTTATCACCGAAGGTGTTTTCGGTATGGCCGGAGACTTGGGTCATGTGCACGAAATCACTAAATTTAAAAAAGATTTTAATTTCCGTCTTCTTGTTGACGATGCGCATGGCTTCGGTACCATGGGTCCGGAAGGAGCCGGAACGGGCACCCACTACGGTGTGCAGGATGATATAGATGTTTATTTTGCCACTTTTGCAAAAGCTATGGCAGGTATTGGCGGTTTTGTAGCCGGAAAAAAAGCGGTGATCGAATACCTGCGGTTCAATATGCGATCACAGATTTTCGCAAAATCATTGCCTATGCCCATGGTTGCAGGCGTCTTGAAGAGACTGGAGCTGTTACAGACACTTCCCGAACTCAGAAAAAACCTGTGGAAAATCGTTCATCTCCTGCAGGACGGACTGAAAAAAAACGGTTTGAACACAGGTCATACAGAATCCCCTGTGACTCCGGTATTTCTTGAGGGCACCCCTATCGAGGCCGCCAATCTGATCGTGGACCTGCGTGAGAATCACAGCATTTTCTGTTCCATGGTCGTTTATCCCGTGGTACCCAAAGGAACCATTATGCTGCGGCTTATACCTACTGCCGTACATACCCCCGAGGACGTGGATCTTACACTAAAAGCCTTTATTGCTATAAAAGATAAACTGGACGGGAAAAAATACAGTACCGACAAGATTGATTATAATCCGCAAAATTAATAATCATGTTTATTTTGTCTGGGTATATTTCTCGGCCCAGTATCGTTCGGCTTCGATAGCAGCCATACATCCGGTACCTGCTGCCGTAACAGCCTGTCTGAACACCCTGTCCTGAACATCCCCACAGGCAAAAACCCCTTCAACATTTGTCCGTGCAGTGCCGGGAACAGTTTTAATATATCCGATATCATCCGTTTCAATATATTCCTGAAAGATATCCGAGTTGGGTTTATGGCCAATGGCAAGGAAGAAACCGTCTATTTTGATCTTTACCTCTTTTTCCTCCGGCGTTCCTTTCTTTTTGATCAGTACGGCACCTTCCACTACTCCTTCTCCAAACAAATCCTTTGTATTATGTTCAAAAAGTATTTCAATATTTGGTGTATTCATCACCCGGTGCTGCATAATCTTTGAAGCACGCAGGTGCGGTTTTCTCACGATCATATATACTTTCCTGGCCAGGCCTGCCAGATAAAGAGCTTCTTCGCAGGCGGTATCTCCTCCTCCCACAACGGCAACATCTTTTCCTTTATAAAAGAAACCGTCGCAGGTAGCACAGGCGGAAACACCACTGCCAGCATACTTCTTTTCGGCCTCGATACCGAGGTATTTGGCCGAAGCCCCCGTGGCAATAATGACCGTATCAGCTTCAATGACCTTCTTATCATCGATGGTCACCTTATGGGGCAGTCCGGAAAAATCCACAGCCGTGGCCGATCCCCACCGGATATCCGTACCAAAACGTTCGGCCTGTTTTTTCAAATCTTCCATTAAAGCAGGCCCACTGATCCCCTCGGGATAACCCGGAAAATTTTCCACATCCGTAGTAATGGTCAGTTGTCCGCCGGGTTCCATACCCTGATAGACGACAGGCTTCATATTAGCCCGTGCAGCATAAATAGCAGCAGTATAACCGGCAGGACCGGAACCGATAATAAGACATCTCACATGTTCACGTTCTTCAGTCTGATTTTTCTTTTCTTCCGGTTTATCATCCAGATTGTCCATCGTTTTGAATAAATTCATAATCTTGGTTTTTATAGTGTTTCAAATTTTAGAACATCATCTTTGCCGTAAAAATACGATCATTTTATAAATTAACTGACGCAGTGTTTACAATATTCATACCATTTTTTTACTCTCTGAAACTTTTGCAGATTCGAAAGGGTTGATTATTTTTGCAGTCGCAATGGTTGTTAAAACCTGACAGTTTTCAGCCAATATTGCAACGGGATGTAGCTCAGTCAGGTAGAGTACACGTCTGGGGGGCGTGGGGTCGCGAGTTCAAGTCTCGCCATCCCGACTAAGATAGAATATTTATTTGGATTTCAGCACGTTACCTTTTCGTGCTTTTGTGCAGTAATTCTGCGATCTCTGTGTGAAGACTATTCAATATCTTTTTATGATACTGTTATCTTTTTACCGGTCTATCTATTTAAACAGGTCTTCGTCCCGTATTAAAAGTAAGATGGCAGACTGTGGAACGATCACATATTTTTCCTTGTTAAATTCTATCTCAAAGGCACTGTTCTGCAGATACACAGCCAGGTCTCCTTCTTTTGGCTGCAGCGGTACATATTTTACCTTATCCTGTTTGTCCTTCCAGGGTTCATCCTCATCCACAATGGCCGGAATAGGATAACCCGGGCCCACCTTCAAAACATACCCACTATATATCTTTTCTTTCTCCTGCACGCCGGGTGGCAGATACAGTCCCGAGCGGGTCATGGTCTCCTCCGACTTGGGTTTGATCAAAACCCGGTCCCCCACCACAATAAACTTTTTCAGATCCTTTTCTTCAATATTCAGATACATGCTACATATTATTTCTATAAAAATATATCCGAATGTAATCAATCTTTGTTAACAAATATCATTCCTTTACAAAAAATCATTACATTTATTCAAAACTACAGGCAGATGGAGATCCATTTCATACTTTCCAAACCGGCTGTGGAAGAGAACATCGGTGCTGCAGCCAGGGCCATCAAAACGATGGGATTCACCTCTCTGCGCCTGATCTCCCCTGCCAGCCACCTCAGCATGAACGCACGCAAGCTGGCACATGGATCAACAGATATACTTGAAAAGGCACAGGTATTTGACAATACCACTGATGCCCTGGCAGGATTGGACCTGATCATTGGCACTACTGCCAAAAAACGGAATATCCGACAGGAATACATCCCGGCCCATGAATTATCTGCTTTTATTAAGCAAAAATCTAACACGATCGGATCAGTGGGCATCCTTTTCGGCGGAGAGGAATCCGGGCTTTCCAATGCAGAGATCGGCATGTGTGACATCTTGTCATATATACCGATCGCTGCCCCCTTCCCCTCCCTCAACCTGGCGCAGGCTGTCATGGTCTATGCGTACGAGCTGACCAGCCTGTCCAAAAGGGAAACAATCTCCCCGGAAGAGACCGACCCCCAAACCTACAGCATCCTTAAAGAAAAAGTACAAATCCTGCTGCCTCTCCTTGGCCTCCATAAGGCACGGCCGGTTTATCAACGCATCATGGAGCGCATTGCCCTGGCCGGCAAAACAGATATACACCTGTTGCTGTCGGCAGTGGAGCCGGCTATCAGGGAACTGGAAAAGGAGAGACAAAGAGACAAAGAGACGGAGAGACTAAGTGACGGAGGGAAAAAGAGAGAGGAACGATGACCGGTGATCGGCGATCGTTGAATGATGCGAAATAATGGAAGGGTTTAGAGGAAAGTAGAGACAACCGATCGGTTGTCTCGAGACAATCGATCGATTGTCTCCCGAAGGGACACAAGCATCAGCATAAGGGCAAAGCAAAGTTTCCTGTCTCCTATTGGGCTACAACGATCAGTACGGATCCTGTGACGGTCTGGCCGCCGGAGGTTACCGTACAACGAATGCTAAAGTTTTCAGCGCCGGCAACTACCCTGATCTTGTCTTCTCCAACGGCTACAGTAGATGTTTTCACCTCAGTCCATTCCGTTACACCATCATTTTTCCTTTCCCACAGAAAAGTATAGGGTGATTCTCCATTCCCGGCAACAGCATCCACTTCCACCAGGGTCCCGTTGCTGACAAAAGCAGGCTGAGAACTTAACGACAAGGTAAGCTTGTCTGCATATAAAGTATTCTGTACCAGTGGAATATAATAATCGCTGGCATTCCCTGTAAGAACCAATGTTCCGTTTCGGATGGTATCATATGGATTGGCATCTGCCCCGACACTCACGGACGATTCATTGATTTCCGTGATATAGAATCCTTCACCGGTTATTTTTGCTGTCCATGGATCGCATCCGGTATAATTTGTCAGGATACGTACCGGATGTTGGGTCCCGTCTGCCGGCAGGGTAACGGTATCATGGTCGGGATAAAAAGCCGGAGCCTCTACCGTCAGCATAATTTCAGCACAAGAAGTAATATTGGCGCTTCCCTCAGCCCGTACATAGTAGCGGGTATTTCCCTGCGGATAAACCGTAATGCTCACACCCGTATCCAGGGGATGCACGGCACATCCGCCGGAATACCAATGCCAAACTGCATTGGTCCCCAGAGAACCTCCGGAAACGGAAAGGATCGTAGGACATCCCTGGTGGGCAACAGTGCCTGAAGCCACAATGCCATCGGGTGGCTGTGAATAATCAGGTATTGATTCATTAAACACCGGTCTGGTCGTATCTCCGGCATACTGACGATAATGATAGGTAACTTTTTTCAGGATCCTGTTCTCCGGATCCCGGGCCACATCCAGCCGCCCGAATGGATCATATTCATACCGGACAGTCCTGCCATTCGGATCAGTTACGGAGGTCACTCCATAGTATGGATCCTGCGTATAATGTGTCACAGAAGCTTCCGGAGAATAATTATCCGGCGAAGTCCTGTAGGTGGCATTATCGGCCTTTGTAACCACCAGGCCATACTCATTGTAATTAAAAGAATGATACACTTCTCCCCGTTTATGATACTGTAAAAGATTACCCCGGTTATCATACTGGTCAAACCAGGCTGCTGTTCGGTAATCCTTTCCTTCCAATACCTGTACCGAGTCGGGAGCTACAATCCCGTTGCCTGAAAATAAGCCGTAAAAGGTCTTGTACCCTTTGATCCTGACAGAGTCCAGCCAGCTTTCCTCCTGCAGCTTCACGTTATCCATATGCCTTGACAACAGCGTATCAACAGCAGCAGTAAGCCGGGGCTTATCCGTAACATATGTAAACCGGGTCATCTCGGGAACACTATCGCTGGTAAAGGTTTTCACCTCCCGAACCCGAAAGTAAGAAGTATCATATTGATAACTCTCGGTTTTCCCAAAAGGATAACCGTTTTTTCTGTCGTACTGATATTCCTTTTTGTAAACAGGATGGTTCCATCCTGTTTGCGTCCCGTACACCGAATATTCAACCGAATATATACTGGTATCCTTTTTCACCACCTTAACGGCAGGCACTGTAAAACTGTAAACGGAATCATGGAAATCATTGTAGGTATATTCGGTTTTCTCCCGCATTTTCCCGTCTTCCGACCATACCGTTTTTTCTTTGACCTGTCCTCTTTTCCAGTCAAAAGTCATCATTGGGGCAAAGGGAAATTCGGGCAGGCTGATATCCGGGTACTCAAGGGCAGAAGTATAGTGTGTTACCGTTTTACCCGAGGCCGGGATGATCTCACTCACTTCTGTATATCCTATGTGGCTGCCGGAGGTGGAACCCAGTTCTGTCTGACTGTTGGAATAGACGGTAAGCGGCATACAGGAATAATGAACTGTCTGTCCCAGATAAAACAACCGGTCTGGCTCGGTATAATACAAGGGAAATCGCATCAGGACACCACTTGACCAATTTCTGTTTTGTACTTTGGCCCGGTATTGGTACCGTACAAGTCCAATGGTATCCCGGGCATAATCCAGATCGGTTTTTTGTTTAAGCCGTACGCCTCCTGCCAGCACATAGGGATGGGTTGCGATGGCTTTGTTCCGGATCACCCGGATGAAACCGGCTTCACCGGGAATCCGGGGATAAAATTCTATCTGATAATCACCGGGGTCCAGTATCATGGCATAAGTTTCATCTTTAAAATACCCGTCTGTCCTGTTCCAGTCCAGGCTGTCATGTTCGGAATATTCATTTATGAACATGACCTGATGGTCAGCAAGACGGATGATCCGGACCAGGGAATTTGAAATAGGGAGACCTGCTGTTGAAATAACATTCGGATGCAGTTTGCTGCAAAAATAATAGCGGATATGGATCAGCGGATCATCTTCCTTATCCAGTCGGAAAGTTTTTATCACCCGGTAACTGCTGTCATCCGGAAAATGAGGCAGTCCTGCCTGCACCTGTGTACTTTTATAATCATTGGAGTAAATCTTATATATCTTGTCGGCAGGTGACCTGTGGACCCAGACATAACATCCGGCTTCTGCTTCAGTGCCTTCCGCATAGGTAAAGATCCTGTACTTCCCCTGATCCAGCCAGACATGAAATTCTTTTTCATAGCCGGCCGCTATCTCACGGAGCTGCTTATAAGTCAATGAAAAGACGGTATCCTGCTCCTCATCGGGGTCGATCAGATTATTTTTCAGTATAGCCACCCTGCTATTATCGCTTATGGTCCCCTGTTCACTTTTCCTGTAAAAAAGCGGAATAACGGTTACCTGTTGGCCAAATTGAATATCCAGATTATAAGAATGGGTCTGGCCTGAACCATCCAGGAACTTTAATTTTTCCTGTTTCTCCGGCATCATAATATATCCGGCACGATTGGCTTCATACTCCAGGGCTGTTTCTCCTCCTGTAGGATAAACGATCCTTTTCAGCAGTCCTGCCTGCATAAAAACAGTATCCGGGGTAAGATCGGCTCCCGGCAGTTCCCATACTTTTTTCTCCAGATAATCAAGATTAAGTACAGCCTGTTTGAACCATCTGAAATTTACAGCCCCATTTTCTCCTTCAGGAGGTTGCCAACCGTTTTCTCCCGGATCATTGATCACCCGGAGGGCAGGTACCGGCGAATAATTCTTTCTGCCATTATAATAACCCCAATAATCCACGGAGAAAGAACCACGTGGCGGCAAAGGCTGCGGATCATAGAAAAAACGATACGGCGGTTTGGTCCTTCCGCCCGAAGATTCCGTGATCTTATCCAACCGTAATCTTTTGCAGGGATACAGGTAATCTTCTTCCGTACCGCACCCTGTGGCAGGGAAGAAACTATAATCAAAGGTGAATGTTTTATTGTATCTGTCTGATACCGGATGAATTACTACAATATCCTTCAAAGCCAGAATGGTTCCACCCGGGAAACCATCCAGTGTATCTGCATCAAACCTGACATGCATCACCACATTATTATATTTCTGGTCTATCCCGGTCAGATGCTTTTCTTCAATAGTCGTTACCGTATAATTAAAAAGTTCACCCCTTGCCGGCAGATCGCATCCTTTTTTCCGCATGGGAACGGGGTACCGGTAAGTAACGGTATGAGGGAAATAGGTAAAGTAAAATTCATCATCCCGGTTGGGTGTAATGATGTGAGCCAGATGCCAGGTAGAATAAAAAAAGACAGCCAGGCTCCCGTGATTATCATTATGGGTGGATTTTTCACTGGCATTTTCTCCTCCGAAAATATATTTCACCCCGTTTTCATCCGTAACCTCCCATCGAATGATCTTTCCGTTGAGGTCCTTATAGTACAAAATCTTCAGATCCTGAGGAGTAATTAACACGGGCTTACCGTCAGGGTCCAGCACAAATTTTCCGGAATGTCCGTTAAAGTTAAAGTAAAATATATCCGGTTCCAGATCGAGGTAACCGGCTGCCACTCTTTGCAGGAATTCAATTTTATCAATATTTTCCTCCCCCGGGGGCTCCCATTTCCAGATATCTTCCGTATTATTCCTTAGCATCTTCAGGTAGGTGTGGCCATAATTCAAATACCCGTTTGTCATATCATCAGGATTCCCCCTAACCGACCGCGTGATGGAACCTCCGGCATTGAGTGTCCATCCCTGACCGGTCCATCCCGGTATGTCAGACACTTTCATTCCGTTGCATTGATACGAAAGGGAAATAGGAACAGATACCGTATGTCCTTTCATGGTCCAGAGCGGAATATGGATTGAGGGAGTTCCTGTGTACAGACTTACCGGCACATCCGCCGCCCGTCCCAGGGCCGCCGCATCAGGAGAAGGAGGGATAATATGATCCAACTGATCAATGGCTTCCTGGGATAAACCGGGGAAAACAGAAATTATCCATAAAAAAAATGAAAATAAAAAGATAAGATATAAAGCCGTTTTTCTCATAGCGGTTGACAGCTAATGATTTTTCAGTATGATAATTTTCCTGGAGAGCTGACCAAAGCGGGAGCGTAAACGCAAATAATATATGCCGTCCTTCAGATACTTTCTGCTCCACTCAAAAGAATGGATCCCCTTTTGCGATGACTTTTCCGTCAGTACGAAGAGTTTCTTTCCGGACAGATCATATATGCTGATCTCTATATCTGTCCCTTCCGGCAGGGAATAAACGATCTGTGTGAAGTCATTAAACGGATTGGGATAATTATACAGGTCATACACCGCTGTCAGATCATGCACGGGGACCTCCACATCCTTTTCCACCGAACATCCAAGCGAATCGCTGACTTTTACGTGATAAATACCCCCCTGCACACCGGACAGGTCTTCGGTAACATCCCCATTGTCCCAAAGTATCCTGAAAGGAGGGTTTCCCGATAGCAGGGTCATGTCAACAGCCCCGTTGTTCCCTTCAGGCAGTGTTTCTTCCTTTATGTCAAAGGCAAGCCGTACCGAATCGGCTGTCACATGGATACTGTCACTGGCTGTACATCCGTAATGATCCGTGATCACCGCCTTATAAAATCCGGTATCATGTACCGGCAGCTTTTCCTCCGGGATATCCCCGGGTGTCCAAAGATATTTTACATACCCTGATCCGGCATCGAGTGTATCTGTGCTCCCAGAGCAAATCATTTTTTCGCCGGGAAGATCAAAATGTAATAGCGAACAGGGATCTGTATATTTTAAAAGGTAACTTCCTTCTTCCCTTACTATTTTCTGCCGGTTTTCATCATCCGGGAGAGAGAAGGCATCAAAGAAATGACCGCCGATCCATACAGACTGATCCTGCGTGATAGCCAGTACGGTACTATTTTCCTCGTTCTTCCCGCTGATCTGTTTGGTCCACAGAATAGAAAGATACGGATCAAAGCGGGAGAACATGAGGTCCGGATAACGGTCGCCGGCAGTCAGGGTATCCCTCCCGATGATCATATGTTTTTTAAAATCAGCGGTAAAAAAAAGACGGTGCAACGTATCCGAACAAAGGACTGTAATACGGTCATCGGCCCGACCGCCCAAAGTAAATACCCGGTCAGCCCTGCCTGTATCTGCCCTCAGTATGAAACCATCCAGGTTCCCTGCTGAAACGGCACTTGTATCTGTGGTTGACAATCTGCCCCGGAACCATCCCGACAGGTAAGGATACCGACCTTCCTGCCATATAGCCGATGTCAGGGAAAGATCCTGGGCTGTAGCCAATACGCGTGCATATGTCAGTTTACCTCCGGAAGTAAAAACAGCAAGATAGGCAGCCCGCCCGTGATTTGCTTTCAGCAGGGTATCTCCTGCAGCAAGGGTCCGGTCAAATATTCCGGCCATAAAAAGCCTTCCGTGACTCACATGCAGCAGCCGGATGTCTTCATATCCCTCACCACCCAATATTTTGAAATTCAAAATACCATCCGGTTTCAGGGTCATCAGCAAACCATCCCTTTTGCCCTTTGAGCGGTAATATTTCCTGTTCACTACAGCTTTCCGGAATGTCCCGCCCAGCCGGATAACGCCGGCAGTATCCCTGACAACAACAAATATCCTGCCCGAAAACCCGCTGATAAGATTTCTCACGCCGGTGATCTCCCCTGCCTTATCCACGAGGATCATTGCCAGATTTCCCCGGCCCGGTGCAACAAAAACCGAATCCCTGTACCGGATCGTGTCCCTGTAGTAAATTATCAACCGGCCCGACCCGTCCGGCAGGAACAGAGCTCCTTCAACTTCACAGTAACCACTCCCTCCGATAGCATGAAGATACTCCGGCTCTCCGGAAGGATACAGTTTACCAATAAAAATATTTTGTTTTCCCCGGGCCTCGATCCTCTTTTCCCGGTAATCCAATGTCCCGGAAAAATTTCCGGTAAAATACAGATACCCGGACGTATCACCGGCAGCATAAACAATTGTATTGTATCCGGTACCAAGGATATCCGATCCGACAGGAATATATGGCTGAGCCTGGAGACCGATCTTACTTATAAGCACCAGTATCACAGACAAAAAGACCACCTTCCGGAAAATTGGAATCCTTATCATATCGATAAATTATGGAAAAACGGATGTGATGGCAGGAATGCATTCACATTATATAGTGTCTCCGGGAAGGAAAATCTTACCGGCTTATTTATATGTTTTACAACATACCCCTAAAAACTCAACTCAAAAGCCAACAAACTGACAGGGTCCCAACGCACAAAAAAGGAAGATTTTCCAACCGGTGCATTGTAAGGAATTCCATCGGCCGACCAGGTAAAGTCCGTACCTTTCTCATAGACATAGCCCGCTTCAAGACTTGTTTCCAGGGAAAAGGAAAGAATCCGGCTTACGCGGATGGTAAGGCCGGCAGCAGGCTGTAAGGTAACACCCAGGTCACGAACCTGTATTTTTTCATAGACACCGGCAGACCGCCCACCCGTTTCAGAATAAATAAGTGCACTGGTAAACAACAGATCACCGGCCAGGTAAGGTTTTACCAATTTATTTCCAAAACCCTGAACAAAACCTGCTCCCATTTGAATATCCGAATAGAGATGCTGATCGTTCAGTGCTTCATCTACAATCGAATGATCGATATTTCGCTGAAAATAATCAAATTTCACCCTTACATAACGGTTAAAAGAAACCTGCCGGGTATAGGTCAGCCCGTGCATAAACATAACATAATAATCATTCTCATGATTAATTACCGGACGGGACATATAACTAAAAAGATTGACCGATATCCTGTTTTGCAGGATAATCAGATCATTTTGCGAAAAAGCCGGTATTGAAAAGGCAACAAAAGCGATCAGGATGATATTCTTCCACATATATCTTTCGAAAACGAGATCATAAAAAATTATGTACGTTCATTTATAATAAAAGATACATTATAAAAATAAAAATGTCCCTGTTTTAGGGCATGTTTTCATTATCAGGAGATACCTGTATCCAAAAAAATGATAAAATGATATTTTTTATCTCTCGACCTGTTTTTCCGATTTATCAGGATCGTTTCAGTCTGACCAGTGGTGTCAGGATCATCAGGAAGAGAGAGACGGCAACAAGTCCCGCAGCCACTCCGTATTTGTCTATCAGAAATCCCGTCACAGGGGCAAGAATGGCGGCAAACAAACTTCTCACCTGTGATTCTGTCGAAAGCACTGTTGCCAGGATCCCGGGAGGAAAGATCTCCGACACATACCCTACACCGACAGGCCTCCGGATATTCTCCAGCAAATAGATCATGGTGAAAGGGATGATCACCAGCCAGTACCAGGGTGGATGGAACATGAAAAAAATGCCTGCAAAGAGTACCAGTGACAAACCTGCCACCAGGCTTCGATTGAGGAACACCGGAAGACTTCCCGTACGGTCAGAAAATCTGCCTGCATTTCGTGATGCCCCTGAGGTGCCAAGATAAAGAATAAAGTACATACCCCCTACCAGCAAGGCAGTAAGTTGTTTGTGTTGCATTCCGTGTATAT
This sequence comes from Bacteroidales bacterium, assembly GCA_015486185.1. Taxonomy (GTDB): domain Bacteria; phylum Bacteroidota; class Bacteroidia; order Bacteroidales; family VadinHA17; genus DRPN01. The sequence goes on from WFSC01000449.1 coordinate 16,032, forward strand.
GCATTGCCAGTCCGCCGGCCAATGTAGCAAGAACAGGCTGGTAATAGTCCTTTATCACCCTGAAATAACCACTGTACAGGGCAATGTTAGACAATGCTTTTACTGTTCTTTTTTCTCGTAACGAACGGACGATGACCATAAAAATATCCCGGAATGATAACCAGATATCGTGCCAGGTGGTCTTTTTGACCGGCCCGTCCAATATACGTGGATAGGAGATCATCAGGATAAGATCCAGAAAATACGGAATAGAAGAAAAAAGAAAAACACTGGCATACGATCCCGAGTAAAAAATGATCCCGGCAGCCAGCAAGGAGGATACGGCTGACCCTGTTTGCGACCATGAGCGTGTATGTCCGTAATAATTAACTTTCTCACGCTCCCATCCATGTATGCGTAAATATTCAAAGATCATGGCCTTATGTGTGCCCGTGCGAAAAGCATCCCCAAAACCATAGAATAACATAGCCACTACAAACAATCCATAGGTCGAAGTCAGATAAAACACAAGAAAAGAAATAATATAAAACAGAAAAGACGCTACCATCGTCCGGCGGCGGCCCAGGATATCGGAAAGCATGCCGGTAGGAATCTCCAGTATATTACGCAATATCTCCCGTATGGTAATAAGGGTTCCTATCTGCAGATAAGATAATCCCTTCTCCAGAAAAAAAAGATACAGAAAGGGCTCAAAGAAACGCAGGTTTTTCAGAAAACCATATGTACAAAATTTATAATATTGAAGATCCTTATGAACAGATGATGATATCATATTTTATTTTATCAAAAATAAATAAAATTATCCCGGTTACGAGGTAATAAAAATCACTTTTTTCCCAAAAATACAGGATACTGACTACAACACCTACAACTTATTGCATTCTTTTATTCTGTTTTATTCGTAAATAATTTTGGTTAATTACAAAAATTTTTACTTTTGTTCAAATTATATTTCTAAACATCCTCCATCACCAATCCTTATGATTGTAGTTTTATCCCCGGCCAAACGTATGGATTTCATGCCTTTGACATCACAGGTAGCTGCTACTTCACCATTGTTTGAAGATGAAGCCCTGGAGATTGCCGGGAAGATGAAAGAATATAGTCCGGTGCAACTAACACGCCTACTGAAGATCAATCCCGACCTGGCTCTTCTTACGGCAGAACGTTTTGCATCATTTCAAAAAGAGCCTCTTGACATAGCTGTTAAACCAGCTATCTTTGCTTATAACGGAGATGCTTACAGAGGATTGGATGCTGAAACGCTGTCACCGGAAGCTCTTTCTTTTGCCGGAGACCATTTACGCATATTCTCAGCCCTGTACGGGATGCTGCGTCCGCTGGACAACATCCAGCCCTATCGCCTCGAAATGGCAATAACCCTGCATGTTAACAGGGCGAAAAACCTTTATGAATTCTGGAAAGACAAGATAAACGGTTTTCTGGCCAAAGAACTGGCCTCCGACCCTGTTCCGGTATTGATCAATCTGGCTTCACAGGAATATTTTGCTACCATTGATCCCGACATACTGGGTGCCCGCATTATCACGCCTGTTTTCAGGGAATACCGGGACGGAATCTATAAAACCCTGTCCATGTACACCAAATATGCACGGGGACTCATGACCCGGTATATTATGGAAGAACAGCTCAATGACCCGGAAGAACTGAAACTGTTCGATCTGGAAGGATACGCCTTTGATGACAATCTGTCTGAAGACGACCGGTGGGTATTTACAAGGTAAAAGGATGATCGTTCTAAACCAGTCCGGCAAACCCCATGAAAGCCATGGCCAGTATGCCGGCCACAACAAAAGCAATAGGAATACCTTTCATCCCTTTGGGTATATCCACCATATCCAGTGTTTCACGGATACTGGAGAGTAATACCAGGGCAAGGCCGAAACCCAGCTCCGTAGAAAAAGAAAAAACCACAGCCTCAGGCAGGTTGTATTTCCCCTGAATAGTAAGTATGGCCACGCCCAGGACAGCGCAATTGGTCGTGATCAGAGGGAGATAGATCCCAAGCGCCTGGTACATCTCCGGACTTACTTTTTTCAGTATGATCTCGACCATCTGAACCAAGGCGGCAATCACCAGGATAAAGGTAATGGTTTGCATAAAATCGATCCCGAGAGGCACCAGCACATAATATTGGAGAAGATAAGTAACGATGGTGGCCAGAACCATTACAAAAGCAACGGCACCGGTCATCCCCACAGACGTTTCCAGGCGTGAAGACACCCCCATAAAAGGACATATTCCCAGAAACTTGGCAAGGACAATATTATTGACAAAGATCGCCGAGATAAGGATCACAAAATATTCCATGGTTTTAAGCGTTTTTCCGGTTTATTTTATTCATGATCGCGATCAGGTAAGCCAGGGCAAGAAAAGCCCCGGGAGCCAGTACAAAGAGCAGCATACCATCCCCTTTAATGAATTTGAGTCCCAGCCAGGATCCGGCCCCGAGAATCTCACGGACAGAGCCCAGCATAAAAAGAGCCATGGTAAAACCCAGTCCCATACCCAGCCCGTCGAGGGCTGAAGACCAGACTGTATTCTTTGATGCGAAAGCTTCGGCCCGGCCCAGTACGATACAGTTCACCACGATCAACGGGATAAACAACCCCAGTTCATTGTACAGAGAAGGCAGATAGGCCTGCATGGTCAGTTCCACTACCGTCACAAAAGAAGCAATGATAACAATAAAGGAAGGGATCCTGACCTTATCAGGAATAACATTACGTACCATAGAGACCACAATATTGGACATCAGCAATACAAAAGTAGTGGCGAGTCCCATACCCAGTCCGTTATAGGCAGAGGTTGTGGTACCCAGCGTCGGGCACATACCGAGTACCTGGACAAAAACGGCATTTTCAGCAAAAAAGCCCTTGTTGAAATTGTTCCATTGATTCATTGCGCACCTCCTTCCATTAAATTTTTATATGCCCTTTCCACAGCATCACAGAATGCCCTGGAACTGATCGTAGAAGCTGTAATAGCATCAACATCCCCGCCGTCTTTTTTGACGGCCAGTTTAAATGTTTTCGGATTTTTCCCCTGGAACTGCACACTCCAGTTTGACTTGCTGCGAACCATTTTCTCTCCGAGTCCCGGGGTTTCCTGATGTTGCAAAACGACAATATCTTTGATCGTTCCATCCGGCAGAAATCCTACCATCAGACGTATCATACCTCCAAAGCCTTTGGGACTGAACGTTTTTACCGCCACTCCCACAAGTGAACTATCCATGCGTGCCGGGAAAAAATAAAGCGTATCCCCATCCACCGCCTTCTTATACATTTCCTTTACCGGATCATTATTAAAGGGGGGCAGAACTTTTTTAAGTGCTGCAGTTTGTTTTGCTGCCCGGGCTTGTTCAATAGGTCCTTTGGTATATACATATACAAACCCCAATATGGCAGCAGATAAGAGTGTTACCATGAACAATGCCAGGAACATATTGATGAATGTTGACTCCGTTTTAGCCATTTTTCTTTACCTCCCCGAACCTTTTGGGTTTGACATACATATTAAGCAGGGGCACGAAAGCATTCATGATCAGGATAGCAAACTGCACCCCTTCGGGATAGGCTCCCCAGCGACGGATGATCACGGTAAGCAGGCCGATGCCAATGCCGAAGTATATCATCCCCCTGGGTGTCATGGGGGAGGTAACATAATCGGTAGCCATAAAAATGGACCCCAGCATCACCCCTCCGGTAAGCAAATGGAAAACAGGATCAGCATTATTGGCAGGATTGATCAGCCAGAGAAGGCCACTGAATAAAAATACCGTTGTCAGGATCGTCACCGGTATATGCCATGTGATGATCTTTTTCCATAGTAAATACAGGAAACCCAGCAACAGGGCTGCTGCTGCCACCTCTCCCATCGATCCTCCCATATAGCCCAGAAACATCTGCATATGATCGGGTACCTGTTTCAGGATATGGGACACCTGTTCGCCGTTACGCATCCCTTCTTTAAGCAACCCCAGGGGGGTCGCTCCTGTTACCGCATCGGTAACGGATGTATGAAAGCCTTTCGGCACCGGCCAACTGGTGAGCTGCACAGGAAAGGAGATAAAAAGAAATACCCGGCCTACCAGTGCGGGGTTGAAAGGATTGGCCCCAAGCCCCCCAAATGACATCTTCCCTACTCCGATAGCGATCAAAGCGCCTATAGCCAGGATCCACACCGGAAGATTGGATGGCAGGGTAAAAGCCAGAAGAAGGCCGGTCACCACTACCGAACCATCTTTTATGGAGGATTCCTTTTTCAGCATATACTTCTGGATCAGGAATTCAAACAGCACACAAAACACCACAGACAATACCGGGAGATACAATGCACTCCATCCAAAGAAATAGACAGAAACCGCCCATGCCGGAAGCAAAGCGATAACCACACCCATCATAATACGGGGGGTAGTATCCTTTCCGTGCACATGTGGTGATAATGATACAGTCAGCAATTTATCCATGGTTCATTTTTTATTCGATTAACTGACAGCTTTTTTTTCTTTCCGGATCAGTTCCCCCACCCTCATCTTATCCAGCCGGATATAATCAAGCAACGGCCTGTCAGCCGGGCAGGTGAAGCTACAGGACCCACACTCGATACAATCCATTACGCTCTCCTGGCGTGCTTTATCCCACAACTGTTTCTGTCCCAATGACATCAGCAGATAAGGTTCCAGCCCCATGGGACAGACGGACACACATCTGGCACACCGGATACAGGGTTGAACAGGTTTGCGGTGTGCCTCGCTGTCAGGGATGATCAGTATCCCCGATGTACCTTTGGTCACCGGTATATCAAGTTTGGAAATGGCTTTCCCCATCATAGGCCCACCCAGCACCACCTTGCCCGTATCTTCCGGCAGACCGCCGGCAGCTTCAATTACCCCGGCAACGGGTGTTCCTATACGCACCACGAAATTGGAAGGTTCCTTTACGGATTTGCCCGTTACGGTAACGATGCGTTCTATCAGCGGTTTGTTTTTCTGTACCGCTTCGTAAGCAGCAAATGTAGTGCCTACATTATGCACTACAGCTCCAACATCTACGGGCAGACCGCCCGAAGGCACTTCCCGGCCGGTAATGGCCTTGATGAGTTGCTTCTCACCTCCCTGCGGATATTTTACTTTCAGGGGCTGAACGGTTATCCCTTCATCCTTCCCTGCCAGATTGTCTAATAGTTCAATAGCATCCGGTTTATTATTTTCAATGCCTATCACGGCCCGGTTCACCTCAAGTGCTTTCATCAGGATGCGTATTCCGACCATCAGCTCCCTGCTCTTTTCCAGCATCAGACGATGGTCTGCCGTCAGATAAGGTTCACATTCCACTCCGTTGATGATCAGGATATCGGCTTTTTTGCCTTTGGGCACATTCAGTTTGACATGTGTTGGAAAGGTTGCGCCGCCCATACCCACGATGCCGGCATCCTGTATTTTCCGAATGATCTCCTCGCGGGAGATCTGAATATTTTCCCTCAGGGTCTCACTGCGGTCTATGGACGGATCCCACTCATCTCCCTGTCTGTCGATCACAAAGGAAAGACGTTTGTATCCGGAAGCATCCGGGCGTTCTTCTATCCTGAACACCTTGCCGGAAACCGAAGAATGGATATTGGCAGATACAAAACCACGTCCCCTGGCCAGTAACTGACCTGTCACCACGGTTTCTCCTTTTTGTACTACTGGTTCGGCCGGAGCTCCCAGGTGTTGAACTACGGGGATGACCACACGCTCTGGCAACGGAAGCGGTCTGGTAGCACTGGCAGCAGAAAGTTTGTTTTCTGCAGGATGCACTCCCCCTCTGGGAAACGTTTTAAGTTTATATTCTTGCACGGCCACTCATTTTAACTTGGTTGCTCTTTTCCGGTGCCGGAAGATGATCCATCCTTTGCCGGTTTATCATTTTTATCATTACCCCCTGCAGACACGACCAGTTCCTTTTTTACTTTGGGAGGAGGAAAATTGATCTCGAGGATGGAATTGGTAGGACATACCGGTACACATTTACGGCACAGGCGACAGGCATCACTGTCGATAAAGGCCAGATTGTTACCCATGGTAATGGCATCAAACGGGCATACCTGGAAACATTTACTACATCCGATACAAGCAACATCACAATATTTGCGGGCTACCCCTCCTTTTTCTTCATTGATGCAGGAAACAAATATCTTCCGGTCTTTTTTGTTTCGTTTTCTCAGTTCGATGATATCCCTCGGGCAAGCCTCCACACAAGCGCCACAGGCCACACAGTTCTCATCCACTACGACCGGCAGGCCTGTTTTTTCATCCATATAGAGTGCCTCAAAATCACAGGCTTCCACACAATCACCCAACCCCAGGCAGCCGTAAGGGCAGTCTGTATCTCCCGTATAAAGGGCATGTTCGACAGCACAGGTAGTTGCTCCTTCATAATGACTGGTCCGCGGCCGGTGCTCAAAAGACCCCTGACAACGGATCACAGCCACCCGCGGCTCCTCATGCACCGCTTCCAGTCCCAGTATAGCGGCCACTTTTTCCATTACCTCATCTCCCCCTACAGGGCAATACAACCCCTCCAGTGTGTCAGCCTTCACACAAGCCTCGGCAAACTGACGGCAGCCCGGGTAACCGCAGCCACCACAATTGGCATGAGGTAATACATCCTCCACTTCATCAATACGGGGATCCTCAATCACCTTGAATTTCTGTGCGATCAAATATAAGATTACCGCAGAAACCCCACCCAACACACTCAGGGATACTACGGTGTATAGCACAATATTGCTCATAAAAAAAAGATGTTATACAAATTTTCTTACATAAAACTTAAACCCTTTTTTTATCCGGGTCCTGGAAAGATACAAACCTCCGTAATAGGGCACCAGAACGGCCAGTGCAGAAAGTCCGCTGATCACTTCATCACCCGTAGCTCCATACACGGCAAACAAAACAGCCATCACCAGCGCAAAAGGGATCAGATAACCATAAGATAAAGCTTTCAGACCTAAAGACTGTGCCAGAACAATATTTACTTTCTCCCCTACCTTATATTTCTCGCCCATCAGTTCCACCTCTACCTGCTTATCTTCTACCTCTGCCTCTGAGCAGACTCCCTTCAACTGACAATGAGCACAGGCTGATTTCGCAATAAAACGGACCGTTGCCTTATTGCCATGCAATTCACTGACAGTTCCTTCGTGTTCGATAACCCTGGTTGTATCCATCAATAATCCGGCAATACTTTTGCAGTGCAATTATATCATTTTTATTATATTCTACGAATGACTTTTTGTTTTTTTTATAATTTATTCACATTATAAATAAGGATCAAGGTATGAAACTATATAGATATTAGAATATTGGACAGACCATGGTGATTTAATAGTCATCAGGCTCCTGCGTCATTCAATGGACATCTTACATCCCAGCACCAGGGAACCAGGAACCAGTACCTGATGAAGCGATGAAGCGATGAAGCGATACCTGCCTGCCGGTAGGCAGGAAGAGATGAAGTAAATTGGTTTAAGGGATTAGAGTTTAGGGGATTAGAGTTTAGAGGATTAGGGATTGGGGATTGGGGATTTGAGATATCAAACCCCGGTTAAGTTTTCCAATAACACTCATCTGCCAACTCATCTACAAGCAACAAACCTCAAACGCAGCCGAAGGCTGCATCAAACTTCAAACTTTCAAACTCTTTTTCCTTTCAGCTTTAGCCTTTAGCCTTTCAGCTTTTTCACCTTTCCACCGGGTCGCTTTGCCAGTATTCCTTTGTATCTATATCCATAATACTCAGGCGGCCCCACCAGCCGGCACCGGTGTCCATCATCCATATGCCCTTTATAAACACCGGAACATCAAAACCATAATTGATGGTGGGCGTATGGCCGACAAAAACCTCATCATACGGCGTAATATTCTCAATATCGGGGTCATCAATACTCCTCAGGGCTTCTTGTACCAGGTCACGTGACCAAAGAAAGTCATATTCCGTCTGTTCCTCCAGGGGGCTGTCAGGATCAATACCGGCATGTACAAACAGTTTATTATCGAGCAGATAATACAACCGGGCTGATTGCAACAGCCGGATGTGACTTTCCGGCACCGGTTCGTCCCTGTAACTGCGAATGGAGGCGTTCCCTCCCTGAGCCGTCCATACTATTTCCCGTTTCCCGGTAAGTGCCCACTCCAGGAACCACTTATCATGATTACCAAGAATATATACAAGGTTTTTTATCTGCAGCAATAATTCAAAGCTTTCTTTCACCTCAGTACCTCTGTCACATACATCCCCCAGGCAGATCAGCAGATCCTTGTTCCCATCGAAGGCGGAACGTTCCAGACACTGTTCCAGTGCTTTTCTCCGGCCATGAATATCACCAATCACAAAACGTCTCATCCCGTCATTCCTCTTTTTGGGCCTGTCTGATCAGGTCTTCCAGTCGTTGTTTCATCCTCTCGTAATGGCTTCCCCGCCAATATATTCTGCCACATCCCGGACATTGTTTAAATTCTTCAAAACATTTTCTGGTACCTTCCTGTAACCTGTTTTCTATAAGGTGCTTTTCCACAGGCACCAACAGGGTATTGCAATAAATGCACCTGGTAAAAGGTTTCAGCTCATGGAACAGGTCAAACCGTTTTAACACTTCTACAAACTGTTTTTCGGGATCGGTGGCATGAAGCCAGTAACCGTGGGTGACCACCTTATGCTTCAGGATCCCTTTATCACGGGTCAGAATGATCCTTTTCTCTCCGCGGGCTGTTTGAATGATCTCGGCATCCTTGTAATCATTCCGGTACAATGTATCCAGTCCGGCCATACGCATCAGCCGTGCCAGTTTCCCGAGGTGCACATCCAGAATAAATGCCGGATGACGCAAAGGAGCCGGTCGCAGATGGGTTACAGGAGAAATATCAAGACTCTCAAACACAGGATACACGGAAATATAATCATCCGGCCTGAGTATATAGTCGAAGGTAACCGACTGTTGTCCAACTACTATCAGGTCAACCTGTGTATGAGGCACATCAAAGGATTCTATGGCATCTTTTACGGTGTTTCTTCCGTAAAAACGGTACACCTGTACCCTTTCTTTTCTTTTACGTGCCGGCAACAGGTCATTTAATTCGGCATAAAACCTGAAACGGGCTTCAGCAGGTTCCATAAATTATTTCCTCATTTTTCACCGGTATCTACGGGATGACCTTTCAACCCAATGGCATCCGCTACTTCCCGCATCCCCATGATCGTATCGGTAATCAATTCTGTCAGGTCTGTTCCCAGCATCTCAGCACCCTGTTCAATTACCTCACGGTTCACTCCGGCGGCAAAGCGTTTGTCTTTCCATTTTTTCTTCACCGACCTGGCTTTCATATCCAGTACGCTCCGGGAAGGACGTACCAGGGCGCTTGTCACGACCAGTCCTGTCAGTTCATCCACCGCATACAACACTTTTTCCATCAGACTTTCCGGTTTAACATCCGTAACGATTCCCCAGCCATGACTTACCACTGCCCGTATATATTCTTCCGGCCAGTTCTCAGAACGCAGGATCTCCTCTGTTTTTTTACAGTGTTGTTCCGGATATTTTTCATAATCCAGATCATGTACCAGCCCAACAATTCCCCATTTCTCTTCATCTTCCCCATATTTACGGGCCATATAACGCATCACTCCCTCTACGGCAAGGGCATGTTTTGTCAAACTTTCCGACTGATTATATTTCCTGAAAAGTTCCCAGGCTTCTTCCCGGGTAGGTGTTTTTGCTCCCATGATCATTTCTTTTTTATTTTTTATTTTCCGTAAAATTATCTAAAAAAACGGGAAAGTAAAACCGGAGAAAAAAAGAATGGTGATTGATGATGGTTGAACGATGAACAGATGAATTATTTTTTCACAAAGGGCACCGCGATCTTTTCCCGGTCATTATACAGCAAAAGCAGATAGGTTCCGGGAGACAGCGACGAAACGGAGATGCCGGCTGTCTGGTTTCCGCTACTAATGACCTGTTGTCTTTGCAACACGACTCTCCCGTTCATGTCCATCACAGCCATATCCAGGGGTTGTCGTAATTTCGGGGAAGATAAACGCACAAACAGAAAATCACGTACCGGATTGGGCCACACTGTCACAGCAGAGATATTGCGAATATCTTTTTTCTCCTGTATTTTATTATATAATGAGGCAATGAGGGTATCATTGCTCACCACAGCATCACCCGGTACCGTAACATAAACGATGATCAGATAATTGCCTGTATCGGCCATATTCTCCTGCCGGGAGAAATAAAAACGTGCTGTATCACCGGCATGTACAACCGTATCAAATGCCTGGGTAACCACCTGGGCATCATTGATACGATAATGCAACGGAAAAGAATCCACCGCCCCCGAGCTGGCATTTATCAACTGTACGCCAATATGTTCAAAAGCACCATATGCAGAATCAACGGAGGGAGACACCAGCGAATCCAGCACAATATCCACTGTTCCCTCATGGATAATATCGGTAGCCAGTCCATCATTAATAGGTACCTGATCGTTATCAAGTTTTGTAGTCACAAAAAGATGATAGGTTTTAAGTACCGACAGATCCAGGCGGGTGGCAAACGTAAAATGCGCCGTATCGCCTGAAGCCAGCAGACTGGTAAGGGTATCCCTGACAGGCGGGTTATTATTTAAACGGTAAAGAAGCGGTATCCGGGACAGGTCATCCGAGCCATAGTTTTTTACCACTATGGTCAACGGTTCATCCCCGCCCAGGTCAGGTCCGGACTTAGGAAAAACAATACCGCTTACTCCCGCATTAATGTTACTAAAACTAAATCTGGGAAAAACAATATAGTCGATCCATGCACGATCCAGTCCCTTTGACGTGTTAGAATCCTTGATATATCTCCATGCAAGGGTATGAGAACCCGAATCCACCGGAAAGCTGGCATAACGCCAGGGTAACTCACCCGACCATTTATCTTTAACAGAATCGCCAGGATTCATATCCACCCCGTCAATATAAAATTTCAGTATATCCCAGTCCTTTTCCGAAGAAACCCTGTAATAAAAGGAAACCGAATCATCCTGAGGGGTTTCCATCTGTATTGAAAGTGAAGATTGTTCATTATCACTTATCGCACCGGAAACAGCGGAAAACATTCCATGCCAGGCATCCTCGCCGGTAATTACCCAGGGATGAACACTATCATTATGCCATGGGAATCCTTCAAAGTTCCCGGATTCAAAATCTTCGTATGTCAATCCAACGGGCATGGTAAAAGTATCCGCTGCCATATAGGGTCCATCATGTGCCATAGTTTCGATCAATAACGTACTACCGTAAGGAGCGGATGAATCAATGGTTGCCGTAAACGGGACCGTCGCCACGTCCATAGTATCTATGGTACCGGCAAATACAGAATCCTGATAATGGTTCACCAAAGAATCCGTCAGGGCAAGATGAACCCAGACATTATGCGCAACGCCATGCCCCCGGTTGAACACCTGCAATGAAAAAAGTACCGGTTCACCGGGTTCCAGCCGTGAATTCCCGTTTCCCTTTTTCTTATCATCCACCGTCAGTCTTCCGGTCTTCAATACCGGAGCATAAAGCATGATAGAAAAATAAGAGTTCCACTGATGGCTTGCATTATCTGTCAATTTTACCCTGAAGGCAGTCATTTGCTGATCCGGCACACTATCCTCAACATGGATCCTGAAAGCATGTCTTATCAGGGTATCCCTGCCTGGCATGAGCGTATCGAATTGCATCAAAGTATCCAGGATATCAACCAGGTTACTGTATCCGGATAAAATAGCCGTTAAATGACCTGCTCCGTTTCCTCCTTCATTTTTTACCAGGACATCCAGATAAAAGGTATCTCCGTTATCAGCCAGTCCATTGGCATCGGAAGCTGAATCATCAAGTGTTACCTCCTGAACTTGTAACCAGGGATCGCTATTCCCAATGACCATTATGGTATCTATAACCGGAATGCGGTTTTGTCTGGTGCCTGTGATCAACAGGTTTCCGGTATCCTTCAAAGGCGGGAAATGAAGTACTGCATTGCCGGAAAGATCAGCCGTTACCGCATCAAGCAATGTATCATGGTATGTCAACCCGATGTAGGTCCCGGGTTCTGCTATCACACTCAGACTGCTCAGTCCCAATGGAATGGTTTCCGGTACAAGGAGGGTCAGGGGTTCCGGCTCTGACAAATAGACCATGAGGGAAGGATCGCCAAACAAATGATAGATCTCCCAGTAATAATTGGCTTTTGATGGATTTCCCTGCATCACCGCCAGGTTGCCTGCAAAGATCATTTGGTCCTGGGAAACATACCAGTCGTCCCGGGATTCACCATGATCATGGAAAAGACGGTCATACATAGCCAGAGAAGTTTCTTCATAAGACGGATGGGCGACGATGGGCCCTACCCCCACCGCCCAATAATAATCCTCATCCCAATATGAATCATTGGTACAACCGATATACCCCATGGCACCTTTTCCGGCAGCACGCATCATAGCCTCGGCAAAACATTCCGGGTTACCGAAAGCACCTGTCGAACATCCATTGGTGATAACCAGCGGATATTTATGTGCATTCTCAAGGGTTGCAATGTCTTCCGTCGTGAATGTCGGATCTTCCCACCGGTCCGGCCGGCCGTGTCCGGTATAGTTTACCAGGGAGGCTCCGTTGCTTATATCCCGGATGATCTGGTTATCACTACTACCGGAAGCAGGATAAAGATAAGTATGGGAATCATAACCATGTGATGTATTCACATAATTCTCCGTAGCATAATTGATCTGTCCGTTACCCCATACAGATGCAAAGGATCCGTCCACCCCAGCCACCATAACCGCCTCGTTCAGAAAGGAAGGATCCGGAAAAAGATATTGCTCATATTCCAGTGTCTTATTAAGCTGTGGCATCAATTCTCCCGAATCCCGTGCCGAGAAACGCCCGTAATAGATATCCGGAATATAATCATCCGGTCCGTCATACGTGGCATAGAACAGATCCGTTGTCTGTCCTGAAGATGACGATGGAATCTGTCCTGTATCACCTACGATCAATAAAAATGTCGGAGCCGGATCGTCAGGAGTAGCCGCATCATACAGACTTTTCAGATAAGCCTTTATACTATCCGCAGTAGTTCCCACGCCGGGAGATCCCTTATATACCACCATCACCCGGTACCCCTGCTGTGTTTTCCAGCGGATAAAATCCTTCAGACAATATCGGAACATCGAATCAGTCAGGATCACATATTTTACCGGCACAGACGATATTCCTTTTGTTTCTGTTGTTTCAGTGGCCAGTATTTTTTCAAAGGTCTGATGAAATACCGGACTGTATAAACTTTTGCTTTTGTAGCGGTCCGAAGCATCAAAAGGCCGGGTAAAACGAATGGTCAGGATTATATCATCCTTAACATCGAGGATATTATTTACAGGGTTATAACCAAAAGGCGAAATAGTCAGATAAGCCAGTTCATGACCCCGGAGCATTCCTGCGGTACTTATACGTACCAGGCTGTCCCTGACAAATTCATTTCCGGAATAAACGGATCTGTTCATTTTAAAAACGGGAGGCGGACCGTCCGGTCGCTTCATCACAGAACGCTGGGCAGGAAAAAGTTTTCGCCCTCCCTCCTGCTTTTCCAAGGGTATATGATAGGTCTTCCACGACACTTTTTCAACAAGGGCTTTAGCGCCCGCAGGTATCTCAATCAATTTTCGCAGCACAGGAAGATCGGGATATCCTTCATGATAGGAAGAAGTAAGTTCCGTGCGGACAATCCGGAAAAAATTACCGTGCTTATTGGATACTGCCCGCAACGACACACCGGATATATGAATATTCAGGATAATATGATCAGGTGTCTTTTCCAGTATTCTGATGCCCTGAGGGGTCTGTTCCCAGAGAAGCTTCTCTTCCGGTTGTGCCAGCCCGGCAGGTACGGGTACAAAGGACAATAACAGCCCCCACAAAAAAAGGTATGTATATAATACATTTTTGGTCATAGGAACAAATAGATACTATCCCACATATATGGAAGACCAGACATGGTGGAAAATGGTTGTATGGTTAAAAAACTTTTCATAAAGATAAGAAAAGTTAATTTTATGATCTCATTCTTTTTTCCTAAATTTATCCGGAATTATCAAAATTACATATGAAAAACGGGATTTTAGTCTTTTTATGTATTGTCCTCACCAATATTTCCTTATCCGCTCAGATCAACCGGTATGGGATCCCTTTTGTAAAGAACATAACCCCGGAGGAAACAAATGCCAGCGAGCAAAACTGGTCGGTTGCTCAGGATCAGAGGGGCATTATTTACGTAGCCAACAATGACAACGGGATACTGGAATATGACGGGAATACATGGAGAAAGATCGCCCTGCCCAACAGTCTGCCATTAAGGGATCTGTGTGTGGATGATCAGGGGACCGTCTATGCCGGAGGGGATAAGGAATTCGGGTTCCTCGAGCCGGATGCTGCAGGGAACCTGCATTATCATTCACTCGTGAATAAACTGGATTCTGCCGACAGACAGTTTAATACTATCTACTACACCTATTTCTGGCGGGGAAATGTTTATTTCGCCACCCAGAATATTATTTTTCAATATTCTCCGGCACTGGATTCCATCCGGATCTACAAACTTAAAGATGACGGATTCAAATACGGAAACTTCAGTTTTATCTGTAACGACCGTTTTTTCCATGTGGATGCCGCACAGGGTTTGCTCGAATTTGACGGGCATCATTTCAAGAAAGTGAAGAACGGATCCTTTTTTGCCTACAATAATGTATCGTCCATTCTTTCCATTTTACCTTATTCTTCCAGTGAACTTCTTATAGCTACTTATAAATCAGGCGTATATAGCTATAACCCCGAGACCGGGTCGATACGGACCAGTATTTTTTCATCCCGGGCCAACGATTACCTGAAAAATAAGTGGTTTTATCATGGGCGTATGCTGCCTGACAGTTCCTATGCCATGGCTACTCTTACAGGGGGGCTTGCTATTATTTCCCACGACGGCATATTAAAACAGATCATCAAACGGGGAGAAGGTCTGAAAAATGATGCAGCAGTCACCAAGGTTTTCTACAATAAAAAATACCCTGACGTTTCCCAGCTATGGATGTCACTGGCTATCGGACTGGCCAATGTTGAATGGTTTTCGCCTTTCCGTTACTTCAGTGAGAATCAGGGATTCAAAGGAACAGTCAATGATATACTGGTCATAGGAAACAAAATATACCTGGCTACTTCTGCCGGCGTTTTTTACCGCACAAAGAAAAAGGGCATTGCCTCTTTTGAAAGGATTCCCGGCATCAATGCCCAGGCCTGGTCTTTCCTGTATTTCAGGGTACCAGGCATCTCTCAGCCACTGTTCTGGGCCGGAACAGAAGAGGGCATTTACCAGATCTCTGATAACGGAAAAGTCACACTTATCGAAAACCGCTTAAAGAACCTGAAACCCAGAGGTAAAAAGTTTTACGTATTCAAGCTTTATCATTCTTCACATTACCCCAACAAGGTCTTTATAGGCACCGGGCATGATCTGGCGATACTTATTTACCGGAATCATAACTGGTATGTAGAAGAGGAATTCAAGAACCTGCAGGATGAAGTTCGTAGCATTACAGAAGATAATAAGGGCAATATCTGGATTTCTCTATCTTTTCAGGGAATAGTCCGGCTACAAAAAAACGGGGAAGGGAAAGACACCCTGATCATTTACGGAACTAAAAAAGGTCTTCCTGCAGGAACCGGGAAAACGGTAAATTATATAAATAATAAGATCCTTGTTTATACAGACAAGGGATTATACAGTTACAGCGAAGATGCTGACACCCTGATGCCGGATCCTTTTCTTGGCACCGAATATGCAGATGGATCCAGATCTGTCAGGAAGATTTTTTCCCTGGCAGACAGTATGTATTTTCTTAATGTTTTATATCCGGATGGAAAATATCATGTTGAAGAAGTGATAAAATCACATAATAAAACCCGGTTGGTCAAAACACCTTTTCTCCGCCTTCCCAACCAATCGGCATACACTTTTGCCCGGGAAGACAACAGGATCTGGATAGCCATATCCAACAGAATCTACTCATACGACTTCACCTATAAGGAAAAATATAATATTCCCTTTCATACACTTATCAGAAAGATCAGCATTTCCGGAGACTCCGTTCTTTACGCAGGAGCTTTCTTCCGGGAAGATGGTCAGGGCATACGACACTTTTCCACAATACAATCAGGGAACTATCATCCGGAAATAAAATATGCCTTTAATAATATGACTTTTTACTGGGCTTGTCCATTTTTCGAGGATCATGAAGGCATCACCTACAGCTTCCGCTTAAGAAATTTCGACAGAAACTGGTCGAGATGGACCAACCGCGTGGAATATCCTTACACCAATATTCCCAGTGGAGATTATATCTTTGAAGTAAAAGCCCGAAATATTTACGGGCAGGAAAGTACGACCGGATCCTTTTCTTTCACGATATTACCACCCTGGTATTTGACGGTTTGGGCCTTTCTGCTTTATTTCATACTGGCCCTCTTGCTCATTGTTATTATTGTCAAGTTATATACGCGCCGGCTTCAGCACGAGAAGATCCGGCTTGAGGAAATCGTCAGGGAGCGTACGGCCGAGGTAGTCAGACAAAAAGAAGAACTCACAGACAGTATCACTTATGCCAGCCGCATCCAGCGGGCCGTACTGCCCAGTGAAAAATTGCTGAACGAACAATTTCCCGATCATTTTATCCTTTTCAAGCCAAGGGATATTGTCAGTGGGGATTTCTACTGGATGACCAAACAAAATGACCAGGTACTGATCACGGCAGCCGATTGTACGGGACATGGCGTTCCCGGTGCCTTTATGAGCCTGCTGGGTATTTCTTTCCTGAATGAAATAGTGAACAGGTCCGATATACACCAACCCAACCAAATCCTTAATGAACTGCGGGATGAAGTCATGCAATCCCTTAAACAAAAGGGAGAAGAGGGAGAAACCAAGGACGGTATGGATATGGCCCTGGTCTCCATTGACAAGAAAAATAAAAAGCTTTACTTCTCAGGGGCCTATAACCCACTGTATTTTGTTCGCAAGCTGACCTCTGAAGAGAAGAAAAAGATCAAAAGCGGTGAAAAACTTGATTTTGGAAAAGGTTCTCTTTATAATGATCAATACGTGCTGATCCAGATATCTTCGGATAAGATGCCTATCGGAATATCTGTCAAGGACGAGCAATCTTTCTCACTGCATGAGATCAGCTATTCGCCGGGCGATCGTATTTATATGTCCTCCGATGGTTATATTGACCAGTTCGGCGGGCCCGAAGGAAAGAAATATATGTCCAGAAACTTTAAAAAGCTGATCCTTAGCATACAGAAATCCACATTAAAGGAACAGGGGAAATTACTGGATGATAATATCATAGCATGGATGGGCGATATTCCCCAGGTGGATGATATCATTGTCATAGGTATTAAGCTGTAACCCCTTTTGTTTACAGGGAAAGCTTACTTAAAATGAAAGCAGACATCCGAATCGGAACTTCCGGCTGGTACTATGATCATTGGATAGGATCGTTTTATCCTTCCGGCCTCCCAAAAAATAAATGGATCTCCTTTTATCAGGAAACATTTGATACGGTAGAAATAAATGCCACCTTTTACAGACATTTTCCCGATTCCACTTTCCTGAATTGGGCCGGAAAAACCAATGAAGATTTCCTTTTCGTTTTCAAAGCTCCGCGGATCATCACCCACCGTAAATATTTGAAGAACTGTCAAAAAGACATCCGGGACTTTGAGAGGCAATGTTTGCTTATTCAGGAACATTATGGTATGATCCTTCTGCAGCTTCCTCCCGCACTCCACTACGATCCGGATCTCCTGAAGCAAACGCTTGCTTTTTTCACACACCCTGAACAGATTGCAGTAGAATTCAGGCACTCCTCCTGGTTCAACCGGGATACGGCTGCTGTTCTTGAAGACTATAATGCCTGTTTATGCAACGTGGACTCACCTGCTTTGCATGAAATGCAATGGGTCACGGGAGAGAACGCGTACATCCGTCTTCATGGAAGATCACAATGGTACCAGCATAACTATACGGAAGAAGAACTTCATGAAATAGCCGACCGGGTACATACGTTTGAAGAAAGAGGGGCCAAACGGATTTATATTTTTTTCAATAATGATTTCGGAGGTTATGCTCCGGCCAATGCTCTAACATTAAAACAGATGTTATAGTTCCAAAGAAATAAGCCGTACGCAGGGTACGGCTTATTTCTCGTAAACATGTATTTTTTATAGTTCCTTGATCTTGATATTCCGGTACCACACATCATCCCCATGGTCCTGTAAGCCGATATACCCTTCTTCGGCCACATTGGCCCAATCCGGATTATATTTCGGGAACTTGCTGTGTGCCACCAGTGAATCCCACTCAGGCGTCCATAAATGATACTCCAAAACGGTTTCCCCGTTCATTTTATGAACCACCGTACCGCGGTAAACAATGATTTCTACCGAATTCCATTGTCCGTAAGGTTTGGCATTTTGTGGATTAGCAGGTATCAGGTCGTATAAGGATCCGGCCTGACGGTCTCCGTTTTTACCCAGTTTGGCATCGGGATGATTTGCATTATCCAGTACCTGCATTTCCGGGGCGGTCATCCATAACTCGGGTTTTGTCTCTTGTCCCAGATAAAAAATACCGGAATTTCCGCCTTTGGAGATCTTCCAATCCAGTTTCAGATCAAAATTTTTGAACTTCTTGTCATAGATGATATCACCTCCCTCTTTGCTTCCTGCTTCACCTCTGCCGGAACCTTTGCAATGAAGGGTTCCATCCACTACTTCCCAGCCGCTGGGAAAATGATCTTTTTTATAGCCTCGCCACCCGTTGTGCGTCTTTCCGTCAAACAACAATACCCAGCCTTCTTTTTTTTCTTCCGGGGTCAGGGTATTCGGTGGTACTGACTCTTCCGATGTTTCGGTTACCTTCTCGGATTTTTCAGTCGTTTTTGACTTCCCTTTATTTCCCGATTTACAACCGGTAAAAGAAATAAAGGAAAATGCAGCAATGAACAACAACAAATATTTCGCTTTCATAATACAATATTATTTTTAATGTTAGACAAAAAGATCAGGCAGGCATTTCGGGCAATGAAAAACCGTTATGATACGTATGTTTGATATATTCTTTTGCAGCAGCCAGGGCATTAACGGTAGCATATTGTGTATTAAATTTGGGATCGCCGTTCACCACCTTAAAGCTGGCGGTAGTTACCACTCTGATCTTATCCTTATCTGAGATATTGGTAAACTTCATATTTTCACCATCCCATAGCAACCAGCGGTTAAGATCCTGTAAACGTACTGCCACCACGCCCATAACGACCATTTCGTTCAGCGGGCCTGAATAGTTAAAGTTAGAAGAAGGAAGGACTCTGTCAGAAGGATTTTCCTTGCAGGCACGGATCCAGTCCTGTTCGTGAGCGCCGTTATTCCATTTAAGACCGGTTACTTCTTCAGGCCGGCGCATGGTTTTTGGAAGAGGCACAAAATCCTTCATTTTACTGTAAGGCAACAATGTCGGATCTTTCCCGTAACAACCCGTCATGATTTTTCCCTTCTCACCAATGAAAAGGCAACCACCGTTGGTATCACGGCCCATAATATCTCCGTCGGGCAGTTCCTCCGGCCTGGGAGGTAATAATCCACCATCATACCAGCTCACTTCCACTTCAGGATGTTTGCCACGTGCCGGAAAGACATAATGTACGATCTCGGCATGGGGCGGTGATTCGGTATTGATCTGGGTAGAACTGGCCTGAACTTTATAAGGATATTTCAGATCAAGGGCCATGAAAATCGGGTCCATGATATGATTGGCCATATCGCCGAGAGCTCCTGTACCAAAGTCCCACCATCCACGCCAGTTCCACGGATGATAAATAGGGTTGTAGGGACGTTTGGGTGCCGGACCGATGAACAGGTCCCATCTCAATGTTTCCGGCACAGGATATACCTTTTTGGGACGTTCGAGTCCCTGAGGCCATATCGGACGATTGGTCCAGGCATAAGCTTTCTTTACCTCACCGATCACACCTGCCCGGATCCATTCGGTTACTTCCCGGATCCCTTCACCGGAATTTCCCTGATTACCCATCTGCGTAACAACATTGTATTTCCGTGCCAGTTTGGTCAGTAACCTGGATTCATACACACTGTGTGTAAGAGGTTTTTGCACGTAAACATGTTTACCCATGGTAATGGCATGTGCTGCAGCAACAGCGTGACTATGATCAGGCGTTGCAATCATGACAGCATCTATTGACTTACCCATTTTGTCAAACATCTCCCGCCAGTCATAAAAACGTTTGGCCTTCGGATAATCCTTGAAGGTCTTTCCGGCATACCGCCAGTCCACATCACTCAAAGCAATAATGTTTTCCGTAGAAGCATGCCTGAGATTTGTTCTGCCCATTCCTCCAATACCGATACCGGCAATATTCAATTTGTCAGAAGGGGCTTTGTGACCCAGTCCGCTCACCACATGGCTCGGAACAATTGTTAATCCGGCCGTGACAACAGCGGTCCTCTCGAGGAATTGTCTTCTCGATAGTCCTGATGATTTCTCTTTTTCTTTCATTATTAAACTGTATTAGGTTAGGTACAAAAAACTTTTCACTTAAGACAAATAAAAATAATAGTTTTTTTTTAATAAAAAAAGAAATAGTTATTTGAATATGATCTATTATATTTACATATTAAAATAAAAATATCTGTTAAAATGTTTAAAAGATTGAAATACGGTATGATAGGAGGAGGAGAAGGTTCTTTTATCGGACCTGTCCACCGTATGGCTGCTGAAATGGACGGTATGGCCGTATTGGCATGTGGAGCATTTAACAGTGAACCGGAACGTTCCGTTCAATCAGGACTACACCTCGGTCTCCCAAAAAACCGGATATATCCGGATTATGTGACCATGATACGGGAGGAAAATAATCTTCCACCGGAAGAACGCATGGACTTTGTGAGCATTGTGACACCTAACTACCTTCATTACGAACCGGCAAAGCTGGCTTTGGAGAACGGTTTTCATGTGATCTGTGACAAACCACTGACCACTACTTACGAAGATGCCGTTACTCTGGGACATCTGGTCAAAGAAAAAGGGCTGCTGTTCGGACTCACCCACACTTACACAGGCTACCCAATGGTCAAAAAAGCCCGGCAACTGGTAAGGTCCGGATCATTGGGAAAAATCCACAAGGTGATGGTAACTTACCTGCAGGGCTGGCTTACCTCCTACCCGGAAGGCCGGGGACAGAAACAGGCTGTATGGCGAACCAATCCTGCTTATACGGGCAAGACATCCACCATGGGCGATATCGGCACCCATGCTGAAAACCTGATCTCTTATGTGACCGGACTGAAGATCAGGGAAATATCCGCCCAGATGAATACGCTGATCAAACCGCGCAAGATGGATGATGACGGTAGTGTCATATTGCGCTATGAACAGAACGTATCCGGTGCAATACTTGTCAGCCAGGTAGCTACCGGCGAAGAAAACAATGTCACTTTACGTATATATGGTGACAAAGGGGGACTGGAATGGAACCAGGAAGAACCCAATTCACTTATCATACGATGGACAGACAAACCGATGGAAATATACCGTACCGGTTCCGGTATCACGGAACAAAATGCAGCAAACCGCCTGCCTTCCGGCCACCCGGAAGGATTTATCGAAGCTTTTGCCAATGTATATAAAAACTTTGAACAGGCGGTTCTGGACAGAAAACAAGGAATAATTAATCCTGCTGAAACGTATGACTTCCCTACCGTATCCGATGGGATACAAGGAATGAAGTTCCTGGATAAAGTTGTTGAATCATCCAATAGCCGGGAAAAATGGATCCCGTTCTAACTCTTCCACTTCCCGAAAGAGAAGGCGTTTTTATACCGGCAGAAATTTTACAAACAATACAGGGAAAGAATAAAATAAAACTTATAAATATAATTTTTAAATTAATAAAACATGATAGAAACGAATCAATTAAGACGCAGGGAGATCAACAATATTGAAGGACAGTATGGCCTGGATTATCTCAAACTGAAGAATCTGAACCAAACTTACTGGAATCCTACCACGGCAAAGCTCTATGAAGAGATCATACAGCGCAGGGAGGGTCTTTTATCCCATTTAGGTCCGGTTGTTGTCCGTACGGGAGCCTATACCGGCCGGTCACCCAATGATAAGTTCATCGTTAAGGAACCTGCTACTGAAAAAGATATATCATGGGGAGAGGTTAACCGGCCATTTTCTCCTGAGAAATTTGATCTTCTGTGGAGCCGTATGGAAGCTTATCTGCAGGGAAAAGATATTTTTATTCAGGACAATTACATTGGCACAGATCCCAAATACAGGATCCCGTTGCGCGTTATCACGGAATATGCCTGGCAATCCCTGTTTGCCCGTAATATGTTTAACCGTATTCTGGATTATGAAGAGTTAAAAAATCATATTCCGGAATATACTATTGTTGTGTTACCCGGATTTAAAGCGATCCCTGAAATAGACGGGACCCATTCCGAGGCTTTCATCATTCTGCACTTATCAAAAAAGATGGTTTTGATCGGTGGAACCAGTTATGCCGGTGAGATCAAGAAATCGGCTTTTACGTTGATGAATTTTGTGTTACCCCGCAAAAATGTATTACCCATGCACTGCAGCTCCAATGTGGGAAAAGATGGAGTCACCGCCTTATTCTTCGGACTCTCCGGCACAGGAAAAACGACTCTTTCAGCCGACCCGAACAGACGGTTGATCGGTGATGACGAACACGGATGGAGTGAAGAAGGGGTCTTTAATTTTGAAGGGGGTTGTTATGCCAAAGTTATTCGCCTGTCACCGGAAGCTGAGCCTGAGATCTATGAAACGACACGCCGTTTCGGGACTATTCTGGAAAATGTAGCTATTGATCCTTATACCAGACGCGTTGACCTTAATGATGCCTCACTCACAGAAAACACACGGGCTTCCTACCCTATCACCCACCTTGAGCACATTATTCCGGAAGGGAAAGGAGGGCACCCAAAGAATGTAATCTTTCTGACTGCTGATGCTTTCGGCGTACTCCCTCCCATATCACGGCTCACCCCCGGTCAGGCCATGTATCAGTTCCTCCTTGGATATACAGCCAAAGTTGCCGGGACGGAAAGAGGCATCACTGAACCACAAGCTACGTTCAGCAGTTGCTTCGGCGCCCCTTTTATGCCACAACATCCTGCCGTTTATGCCAAATTACTGGGTGATAAGATCAGTCATCACAATGCCACCGTATGGCTTGTCAACACCGGATGGATAGGGGGTCCTTATGGTGTAGGGGAACGCATCTCCATCAAATATACCCGTACCCTGCTAAATAGTGCCCTGGGAGGAAAACTGGAAAATATAAAATATGAAACAGAACCGGTCTTTGGCCTTTCTGTGCCTTCTTCCTGTCCGGGAGTACCATCTGAAATACTGATGCCTAAAAACACCTGGAAAGATAAAGCTGCCTATGATCAACAAGCAAGTAAGCTGGCTTCTCTGTTCAAGGAAAATTTCAAACCCTATGAATCATATGTGACTGCTGAGGTTATCGCAGCAGGACCCAAGGGATAATGAATACGGAATAACGCTGATAAAAAAAGCGCATCAAAGGATGCGCTTTTTTTTATCAGATAATCCGTTCTTTATCAGGATCCCACTCTACCCGGCGCCCCTGTCTCAGGGCAATCACCCCCATCTGGTTGGTAATAGCCTCTTCAAAACCCCGGTTTATATTACAGCTGGGTTGTGTTCCTTTTCTGATGGATTCCAACCATTCCTTAATATGCAGATGGGTCGTATCCACTCTTTTTCCTCCCCGGTAAGTATATAATAATCCACGTCCGGCAAAATATTTTTCAGTGGCCGTCGTAATGGCATCGAGGTTCTTTCTACCGGGCGAATAAGAATAGATCGGCAAAGACGGGTCTATCTTCCCGCTTTTGATAAGTTTTCTGTACCTGTCTGATTCCCTGTCCGCATAAACGTTCAGTGTACTGCCCACTTCCATCCATCCGTCGTGACCCATAACTACCTTTCCCCTTTCCTTATCGCTGGCTAGTGTAGCACTATACATCAATGTAAGGTTCCGGTCAGGATATTCAAATACTTCGTGCTGAACATCAGGTACGGTACGACCGTCCTTGTAATAATAAATTCCACCGGAGCCACTGGCATATTGCGGAATGCCAAGGCCCAGAATCTGATTCATGGCATCATATTCATGGGTAAACAGATCACCGGAGAGGCCGGTACTGTAATCCCACCAGCAACGCCACCGGAAGAATCTTTTCAGGTCGAAATCATGCCAGGGGGCCTGACCGATAAATTGTTTCCAGTCAATATTCAGTGGGGAAGCTTTCGGATGAATGGGATAAACCCAGGCACCGTTGGGACTGTTACGGTTAGTTGTCACCTCGATCAGGTTTATCTTACCAAGCAGATTCTTTCCAACGGCTTCCTTAGCCTTAATATAACTTTCGGTTTGTCGTCCCTGGTGGCCCAACTGAAAAACGATCCCGCTTTTCTTCACCTCATCACGCACCAGATAGGTTTCGGGAACATTCCATGTCATCGGTTTTTCGCAATACACATGTTTTCCGTTCCGGGCTGCTTCTATTGTCATCGGGGCATGCCAATGATCCGGAGCAGCAATAATAACCGCATCGATATCATCAGCAGCCATAAGTTCCTTATAGGTACGGTATCTTTTAACGGGATAGGCCGGCTTCCCTTCACTACCTTCTTTATGCAGATTGGCAGCAGCAGCCATTTGCTCTTCAGCATGGATATCAAAAATATCACAAATGCCATTGATCACGATATTCAGGTCATCCTGTTCCATAAAATCCCGGTATCGCTTATCCATAGGATTCTTTTCGGCGGCCTTACGCATATCGTCAATAACAGAAGGCGGCAGAAAACCGGCTGCTTTCATCAGTTGAGGTCCACGGTGTCCGTATCCGATCACGCCCACCCGTAATTGTCTTCCTGAAGCCGGGCCGGTGGCCATTACCGGAGGAGCATACTCCATGCCCAGTTCATCACGGATCACCTTTTTCAGCACCCGGTCATACTTTCTCTTTTTGTAGTAACCCCAGGCGAACACCCCAAGAACCGGCACAGTAGCCAGTCCTTTCAGGATATCCCGGCGATTCATTTTCTTGTTCAGTCTGGATTGTTCCTCTTCCTGCTGTTTGTTTTCTTCCGGCTGTTCTCCGGCATGATTATTCTTATCTTTTTCTTCCATTGTTTCTTATTTATTTAACTTTATTTTTTCGTGATTTCCACCATACCTGAAAAACGGCATCCAGCCCGATACGTGTTGGAAATACGTACAAGACCAGCAGTGCAGCCAGCTCGATCAGGGTTTTATTGACGATCAGATAGCTTCCTTCGGAAGGCACTGAAAAGGTCAGACCCGGGAACGGGGGATGTGACAAATAATACAATGCCAGTAAAATGATCCCTAAAAACGTGGAGAATCGTGTAAACAATCCCAGGATCAAACCCAACCCTATCAGGATCAAACCCCATTCATTCAAAAAGTCAACCGTATGCAATACAGATGAGCTATACGTTAAGGATTGGAACAACCCACTCATAAAACCTTTTGAATCCAACAAATACCCGGCAGATGACCAGTCGGGATTAGCCAGTTTTACCAAGCCCTCATACAAAAAATGCCAGCCGATCAGGGTTCTCAATGTAACCAGAAAAGAAGTCTGGCCAATAGTGTAATTGCAAGTATTCTTCATAAAATTAAATTTTTGCCAAAAATAAAAAAATCCAGCATAATAAACCTGTAGTTATTTAATACAAACTTATAACTATTTCACAAATAGGCCCAATAAGGGATATATTATTTGAGATGAGGAAGTAATAAAGCATTGAAAAGAAGCTTAAAAGAAGCCTGTGTCGAAGCCCTGAACTGGGGATTAAATCCCATCAATACCAGTTGGCCTTTTCCTTTTTTCAACCATACAATAGCCGGCTGATCAGCGAGTAAACCGGGATGTTCGGCATAGCCACTCATCAGAATATTTTCTTCCGGATACCACCCTATTACCCGCCGGTCCATATCAAAATAAGGAAGAGAAGTGGAAAAAACGGGATGTCCCCGTGAAAAAACGCCAATACTGGCAGGGAGTCCGCGGGTAACAGGAGACCCCTGAAGCAGCTTGACGCGAATCAGGGAGCCGGGCACATAAAGCCCCTTTTCCTGTAAACTCTTGGATTCATCTTTAAAGGGGAGACGAAAGTTTTCCGTTTCCGTTTTTTTCCCTTTTTTATAGTTAATGGTCAATTTCCCTTCAAATAAGGAGGTTGAATTCCCCCAGGAAACAACCAAACCTCCATTGTTTATCCATGCCATCAATTTTTTCAATCCGTCTTTACCCATACCTTTATTATAACCGGGAGGATAACTGGCCAGATAGTAGTTGTCTGCAGATTCATCTGCACCATTTAATAACAGATTTTTTGATGAACCCGGGAAGACGATCACATCATAATTATTCAGATCGGCAGAGGGAACATCTCCGGGATGCAACACCTTATAGTTAATATGGTATGTATCAAAAATATAGCGGGTCCATCCGGCATCCATGTCACTAAAATAAGTCTCGATCAGGGCAATACGGGGCAAATGGAACGGAGCGAGTGACAGCACTGACTTATCTTTTATAAAAAGCGGCTGGAACTTAATTTCCCTGTTCAACTGATCCCATCCCCGGACATTTTTACCGGATATCACAAAAGAACCGGCCGCTAAAATCTTGCCATCTATTGTTGCTTCCTTTCCTAACCGTTCTACGGTCAATCCATCATTTTGAGCAAGGAAAGCCGCTTTGAAACTTTCATTATCTGCAATGGGAAAAACGGCAATCAAACCCTGTTGCAGTGGCTTTTCCAATAAGCTGAAAGGCATCTTTACCGGCTGCCATTGTTTCTCCATATCAATATGCCGCTTGTCTATCTCAAAACAGGAGATCTGTCGCTGTAACGGCAATGACCAGGTAGTAATATCGTACGGTTTAATGATCTTCCCGCCCGGAGTATAATGTCTTACGGGATATTCCTGTTTTTCCATCACTTCCTTGATAAAAGCACGAAAAGGTTGAGCGAGAGGAACCACCAGATCGCCGGCATGATATACCCGGCCGTCAAAAACATAATCCTTATCCATCCGGTAAACCGAAATCCCCTGTTCATCCAGCAGGTTCACCAGATTCACCAGTTCACTCATATCATGCTGTTTCTGTGGCAGGATATAATAATAAGGTGCCGTCGTCTGACCAAGTTTTACATTCTTGCGGCAAAGGTCATTTCTGAACGCAAGGATACCGTCATGATAAATTGATGCTGTCTTAAGAATAGACATTGTGGAAGTGATCTCATACTGCACGATATCTCCCAGGCGCCACCATCCTCCTTTCCAGGGTAGTGGCATATTGATACTCTTCTTATATTCGGAAAGACCTTTTCCGGATACGGTCAGTTCATTCGGTTCAATATAAACGGGCGTGGCATACCGTGCACTGGCACATTCGGTCAGGAATGCGATCACATTTTGCCAGATACAGGTTTCCGTCGAACCGGGCCAATAGTTATCGAAAGCATAATGCTGTGAAACACCGGCCAGCCCCTTTGCCGTCATATCATTTATCAGGTTCTGTCCGAAAATACCTGTCCAGGTCCACATTCCGGCATCAATATTCTGAGCGATCGGGTCTGTGTTAGGAGGTACAAAATAGCGTGGACCGGACGTCCACATCTGATGTTTCTCCACCATAACCTGAGGAAACCAGGTCTTCGTAAATATTCTCTGGATATTACGCGTATCCTGTTGGGACAGAATGACAAAGTCGCGGTTATTGTCATGTCCCACATATTTATGATAAACGCCGGGCAGGGAAGCTCCTTCGTATTTTGTTCCTTTATATTTTCTGTAATTATTTACAATAAGATCCATGCCATCCGGATTATGGCAGGGAACCATCATATAGACCACATTATCCAGCCATTTTTTCACTTTGGGGTCTTTTGTGGTCACCAGTTCATATGCGATCAGGGGTGCTGCCTGAGAAGGTCCCACTTCATCACTGTGCATAGAAAGGGTAGCAGTAAAAAACACCTTTCCTTCCATGATCAGTTTTTGTCTTTGTGTTTTCCGGAGTTGGGAATTCAGTGCCAGTTCCCGGTTGATCTCCTTTAAGCGGTCAAGATTCCGGATATTATCTTCAGAAGAAATGAAAGCAATATACATGGGTTTGCCCATGGGTGATTTTCCTATTTCCACCATCTTCAGACGCGGAGAAGCAGCATCCAGCTTCTTCAGATATTCCGTCAGTTGTTCATAATCAATAAGCATCCGGTCTGTTCCGGGTCTGAACCCAAAATAATCAGCCGGTTTTTGTATAATGACAGCCTGAGAAAATA
The DNA here is from genome assembly GCA_015486185.1 of Bacteroidales bacterium. Taxonomy (GTDB): domain Bacteria; phylum Bacteroidota; class Bacteroidia; order Bacteroidales; family VadinHA17; genus DRPN01. The sequence continues at coordinate 44,637 of WFSC01000449.1, forward strand.
CGGTAATACCAGGCAGGAATATCAGGAAAACCAGAAAACCTAAAAACCCCAAAAAAGAATTACGTTTCATTTTATTTATTTTAGTTAAAAAAAGGGGGAGATAAATTAATAACCTCCCCACATAATATCTATAACAGGAACATATAAACAGTCTTTAAAACTACAGCACTTTAATCTTGATATTTCTAAACCATATTTTGCTCCCATGGTCCTGCAGGCCAATATAACCTGATTTAGCCAATCCGTAAGCCGGATAATCCTTCCATTTGCATTTCTTTATCTTTTCTCTCCATTCTTTGGTCCAGAGATCATATTCGACCACTTTGGCACCGTTCAGATAATGGATGACATGGGGCCCATTAACGACGATCTCAGCCGTATTCCATTCCAGCGCCGGCTTGATTCTGGGATTTACCGGAGAGTCCATGGCATAATTAGCTCCGGTCGTTTGCCAGTCTTCCAGTTTTCCCGGCCATCCCAGATCGTCAATTAACTGATATTCGGGACCTGTAGCATATGCTGTAGGATAATGATCTTCCACCACATGATAAAAAATGCCGCTGTTCCCGCCTGGAGAGATCTTCCATTCCAGTTTCAAATCAAAATTTTCAAATTTGCGTGTTGTAATAATATCTCCCCGTTTATCACTGCCTTTCCCCAAACATACCAAACAGTTATCTTCAGCAGTCCAGTTATCGGGTACAGTATCCATCCTGAATCCTCTCCAGCCATCCAGATTTTTACCATTAAAGAGAAGCTCCCACCCTTCCCGTTTTTCCTTTGCCGAGAGTATATTAAAAGAATCTGCCAC